>CACDHZ010000012.1 GCA_902552705.1 uncultured Pelagibacteraceae bacterium | reverse complement strand
TTGCTCAACAATTGTACATTGTTGGCCAATGTATCTGCAAAGTGTCCAAGCCAATTCAACTTCAAATCCAATTAATTTTCCAGACTCATCTTTTGAATTCCATGGAGGATATGCACCTTCAGTTCCAATTCTAATTTTATCAGCATGAACATTACCCATAACTAATAAAGAAAGTAAAACTGAAAAAATAGTTTTTTTGAATATATTCATTGTTTTCTCCTTTAATAAAAGAAATAGTATTTCACAATTTGAAGATTTTAAAAAGAAAAAATTAATGATTTATTGATGAAGAAAAATTCCATGAACAATCAAAACTAGGCACATAAACCCTAGATAATTTAGTGTTTCCAAAATAATGGTGGAAAACATTTAACCAATTTTCAACTTGTTGGGGTTTTTTATCTTGACTACCCACCTGAGCAGTTATTACTCCTTTTGGTTTCAAAATTCTAACTAAGGAGTCCATGTTTTTTGCTGCTAAATCAATACAAAATTGATCATCATTTAAATCAACAAATATATGATCGTAAGTGTCTTCTTTAATTGATTTAATACTTTCAAACGCATCTCCCCATACACATTTTACAGAATTTTTTTCGGTAGCTTTTTTTCCAATATCCCCTAAATGCCTATTACACACCTCAACTACCTCTGGATCTAGCTCATACCAATCAATAAAATTAAATTTTTTTGAGATACATTCTCTAGCTACACCTCCGTCTCCTCCACCAATTATAGCAGCTCTTTCATTTGATTTATTCAATTTTAAACCCGCACCAACAAAAGTTGAGCTATATAAATGTTCATCAGAAGCAGCAACCTGAATTTCGCCATCGATAAATAAAGATTTACCAAATTGTTCAAGTTCTAAAATTTCGATATGTTGGCCAGCTTTAGATTTAAAATCTTCGAGAACTTCATTCACAACATAAGATTTTTGCAATCCGGCTGAACTATAAATATCGTGATATAATGATTTCGTGTCTCTGTTAAATTCTTTTTTAACAATTCTTTTATGTTTGAATTCCCTTTTAATTATATCAATAGCAACTGAGGGACTTATTTTGCCACAAGTAAAAAAATCAAAACTGATTATCCCTTTTTCAGGAAAGGTATGAAAACTAATATGACTTTCTGCTAATAAAGCTAAAATTGTAAATCCTTGAGGTTCAAATTTATATTTTGAAATATTCAAAATAGTAACATTGGCTTTTTTAGCAATTTCATTAATTATTCTCTCAAAAACTGAGGGTTCGTACTCTTTGGTGGTACCTATAATGTCTAAAGTAATATGCTCCCCAACTTTTATCATTTTACCTACTTTTTAAATTTTAGCTTTATCCAAACATTTTCTCATTTTATATAATGAGAGAATCTCTGTATTTCTTAACTTTAGAGCAATAATATATTCATGCAAATATTTTTTGCTTCTTCTAAACAGAAATCTATTATAATACTTCGCTGAGGTTGAAACTGTGAAAAACAATTGGTCAAATTCTGAAGCAAAAAAATATATAAACAAGTATAAAAAACTTGGTCATTCGAAAGATATGGCTTTGAGAGTGTATACAACAAGATTATTAGGAAGAAATAGCGAACTAGTACTACATGGAGGAGGTAATACTTCAGTTAAAACTTCGGTTAAAGATATAGATGGAAAAAATTATGAGGTTCTATGTGTCAAAGGAAGTGGTTGGGATATGGCTGAAATTGAGCCTGAAGGTTTACCAGCAGTAAAATTACAACCTCTACTATCACTTAAAAATAAAAAAAACCTAAGTGATGAAGATATGGTTGCATTTCAAAAAAGAAATCTAATTAATATAAAATCTCCAAATCCTTCTGTAGAGACTTTTCTTCATGCATTCTTACCTTTTAAATTTGTAGATCACACACATTCAGACGCAATAATGAACATCACTAATAGAGTAAATGGAAAAGATTTGTGTAAAAAAATTTTTGGGTCAAAAGTGAGTATTGTACCTTATGTTATGCCTGGTTTTGGTTTAGCTCAAAAAATTAATGAGGTTTACTCAAAAAATCCAAAAATTAATTGTTTAATTCTTTTAAACCATGGAATATTCACTTTTGATAATGATGCTAAAAAATCTTACGATTTGATGATCAGATATGTATCTATTGCTGAAAAGACTATTAAAAAAATTAAAAGAAAAAAAATAAAACAAATAAAAAAATATAATACAAAATTTAAACCTCATGAAATTGCTCCAATATTAAGAGGATTACTATCAGAAACTAAAGATCAAAAATTTATTCTAAATTATAGATCTAATAAAACATTAGATTATTTTATAAATGGCAAAGAAATAAAAAGATATTCTGCTATTGGTACTGCTACTCCAGATCACGTTATTAGGGTAAAACCTTTTCCATTGGTTATTACACCAAAAAAAAATTCAAATATTGAAGATTTTAAAAAATTAGCTGAAAAATGTTTCAAAGATTATAGAAAAAAATATATGAAATATTTTAATAATAATAAAAAAAAAGTAAAAGGCAAAAAAACAATGCTTGATACTTCCCCAAGAGTAATACTAGTTCAAAATGTTGGATTGTTTAGCGTAGGTGATAGTTTAAATGCTTCTAAAATTGCAGGGGATTTAACTGAAACAAATGCTAGAGTAATTTCTTCAGTAGAGGAAACGACAAAATATAAATTCATACCAGAAAAAGATTTATTCGATGTTGAATATTGGTCTTTAGAACAAGCTAAAATCAAAAAAACAAAAAAAACTCTTCAAGGAAATGTTGTGGTAATCACAGGTGGTTTTGGGGCGATTGGTTCTGCAACTTATAAACTTTTTAAAAGTTATGGAGCTGAAATAATTTTATTAGATTATAACTCAAAAAAAGTAGAAGAAATGCAATCAAAAATTAAAGATCTTTGTTTACATTGCGATGTTAGAAGTAAAAATAGTGTTGAGAAAGCATTTAAAATAATTAGCGAACAATATGGTGGGGTTGATATTTTAATTTCAAATGCTGGTACTGCAGTCGGTGGCTCGATAGCTGAAATAGATGATAAAATTTTAAGAGAAAGTTTTGAAGACAATTTTTTTTCACATCAAAATTGTGCGTCTGAAAGTATTAAAATTATGAAAAAACAAAATACTCAAGGGTGTTTATTGTTTAATATTTCAAAACAGTCAGTAAATCCTGGAAAAAACTTTGGTCCTTATGGTCTTCCAAAAACTGCTTTATTAAGTCTATGTAAACAATATGCAGTTGATTATGGATCTTTTGGAATAAGGTCTAATGGAGTAAATGCTGATAGAATAAGAAGTGGTCTATTAAATGATGGTATGATTAAATCAAGAGCAAAAGCTCGTGAAATTTCTACTGAAGAGTATATGAAAGGAAATTTACTTTTAAATGAAGTCAAAGCAGAAGATGTTGCTAAAGCATTTTTTCATTTAGCAGTTTCAAAAAAAACTACCGGTGCAGTTTTAACTGTTGATGGTGGAAATATTGCTGCATCTTTAAGATAAATTATTTTGACTTAAATAATTTCTTTAATCCTTTTTCTGATGCCTCACACAAACCTTTTTCTGTAATCAATCCTGAAACATATTTCGCTGGCGTTACATCAAAAGCTAAATTCATTGATTTACTTTTTTTAGGATATATTTGTATTTTTTTTACTTTTCCATTTTCATCCAAACCTTCTATATGAGATAACTCTTCTGAATTTCTTTCTTCTATTGGTATATCTTTATAATTTTTTATGTCCCAATCAATTGTTGAACTAGGCAATGCTACATAAAAAGGAACATTATTATCTTTAGCAGCCAATGCTTTAAGATAAGTGCCAATTTTATTACAAACATCGCCGTTAGCCAATGTTCTATCTGTTCCAACAATACACATATCAACCTGGCCTCTTTGCATTAAGATACCACCTGTATTATCTGCTATAATAGTATTAGGTACATTTTCTTCATTTAATTCGTAAGAAGTTAAATTTGCTCCTTGGTTTCTTGGTCTTGTTTCATCAGCCCATACGTGAACTGGTATTCCTTTTTTATGTGCATGATAAATTGGAGAAGTTGCTGTTCCCCAATTAATTGTTGCAAGCCATCCGGCATT
Source organism: uncultured Pelagibacteraceae bacterium (assembly GCA_902552705.1). GTDB lineage: Bacteria > Pseudomonadota > Alphaproteobacteria > Pelagibacterales > Pelagibacteraceae > Pelagibacter. The sequence continues at coordinate 21,976 of CACDHZ010000012.1, read as the reverse complement.
ACAATGAGTTAAAATATTTACCGTATCTTTTTTTTTATTATAAATTTCTTCAATTATTTTAAGACCATTTAGCCCAATATTTTCACAAAACTTAACATCTTCCTCACAAATTTCTTTTGCTTCGTTTAATGCTATATCTAAAATTTTGTCACTATTAACTCCTGATAATTTTTTTATCATTCTATCAACTGCCCACTTTAAATTTATAGCTGTTGGTCTTGAATTAATTAAATTTTCTGCTGATTTTTTTAAAAAAGATTGATCGTTGTTTTCAATAATTGATAAAACTAATCCATAAGCTGCCGTTGCTCCAATTAAAGGAGCCCCTCTAACTTCCATTATCTTAATAGCATTAATCGCATCTTTTATTGTTTTAAGATCCTTAATTACAAATTTATGAGGAAGTTTTGTTTGATCAATAATTTTTACAACATTTTGTTCAAACCAAATTGTACGATATTCTTTACCTTCAATTTTCATTTTTTTTGTTTTATCTTATACATTTTGTCCATTAACAATTTTTTCAAGTTCATTTATTAAACTATTACCTCTAATAACTGGGTGGATTTTTTTTGCATCTTTTAAATCTTTAAGAGCTTTTTGATATAATTCTAAATCAATATATATTTGAGCTCTTCCTGATAGCGCTCCAAAATGTCTTGGTTCTAGATCTAACACTTTACTAATATCCTTTAAAGATTTTTGATAATCTTTCATATAAAATAATAAAGTAGCTCTTTTATTCCAGGCTTCTGACCATTCAGAATCTGTTTCAATAATATTAGTAAAGACTTTTAATGCATACTCATATTGGCCTTGATACATGAGTTCAGTGCCAAATTCTAATTTTTCAGTCAATTCATTTTGATTTGGATGTTTGTTCCAAACAGCCCAAATTTTTTTTTCTAAAATATCCCCCTCCTTAGGATTGTTTATCGTACTTAGATCATTAAATAGTTTATTAAGCTCAGCAACTTGAATTAAATTATGGTTTTTCGCATTAACATTCAAAATTAAAATTAAATTTAATATTAAAATATATATTATTTTTTTCATTTAATTTAATTTCGAATTAATAAAATTTAGAATTAATGAATTATAATATTTAAAACAATCTGCTCTATCCATATCATGATAGTTTTTAATTGGTTTTCCCCATACACTACAACTTTTTCCATTAACCTTGTTATCCTCAGAAATAACTATTCTTTCAACACCGGGTATATCCTCAACCCAGTCAGACAATAAACCATCATATGGATCTTTAGGATGAGTAAAAACTAAAGCAGGTAAACTATTGCTCTTTAAAATATCATTTATTTGAGATTGTCTCATATCAGCTGGTCCATCACCTGACTTTTTTCTAAATTTTTCAAGAGCTTTTTCTATACCTACTTTTTTTACCTTTGTGCTTCTTGTTAATTTTCCATAACAAGCTTGCATAAAAGATATTCCACCAGCAACAATATTCTGATGTCTTGCTAACAACATCATTGTCATCCACCCCCCACATGATCTTCCAGTAATAAATATTTGATTTTTTTTAAAGCCTTGGCTAGCAAAATCATCAATTAGTTTTAAATTTGCATCTAATCTTTTTTCAAGTTTTGGTTTACCTTTATAGGGAGCTTTAAATTTTTTTTTATTCCATAAACTTTTATAATCATCTCCTTTTAGTTTACCAGTGCAGAAAATATAAACTAATATTTCTTTACCTTTTACTTTTTGTCCTACTAAGGATGCCATATTTTTCATGCCTCCCTTCCAAACACAGTCACTAGATGGACCATCGTGACTAGTTTGTCCGTGATTATAAATTAACAAAATTTTATTTTCTGGATCACTTATTTTCTGATCTTTGGAATAACCAACATTAGTACTCAAAAAACCATCCTTAGTCATTTTGTCAGCATGAGCATTTGTACAAAATAATAAAAAAGATAATAGTAAAAATATTTTTTTCATTTATTTAAAACTCTTCCAGCTATTGATTTTAGTTTATCTTTCGTTTTTTGAGTTCTCTTTTCTGGAGCAGTTATAATTGCAACATCCAAACAATTATTTGTTGGATCTTTAGGATCTATATGCTTTTCAAAATTTTCTATTAAATTTTTAATCATATTTTTTGCTTTAGCAGCATTTCCTAAAAGTACTTTTATTACTTGTTGAACATCTACATTTTCATGATCAGGATGCCAACAATCATAATCTGTTACCATTGAAACAGATGCATATCTAATTTCAGCTTCTCTTGCCAATTTAGCTTCTGGCATGTTAGTCATACCAATTACATCGGCTTTCCATGATCTATATAAATTTGATTCTGCTAATGTTGAAAATTGGGGTCCTTCCATAACAACATATGTTCCGCCTCTTTGATATTCTATATTTTCTTTTTTAATAGCCTGTTCACACGCATTCATTAATCCATTAGATGTAGGATGAGCCATAGATACGTGAGCAACTATCTCATCATCAAAAAATGTTTTATATCTAGCGAAAGTTCTATCTATAAATTGATCGACTATTACAAATTTTCCTGGAGGTAAATCTTCTTTTAAAGAACCAACCGCTGAAACTGAAACAATATCTGTTACACCAAGTTGTTTTAATGAGTCAATATTAGCCCTAAAATTTATACTAGATGGATTAATAAAATGACCTCTTCCGTGTCTCGGTAAAAAAAACACTTCCTTATTTTTATAATTAGTTTTTAATATTTTATCAGAAGGTTTTCCCCAGGGGGTGTTTATATCTAATAGTTCTCTTTCTTTAAATTCTTCAACATCATATAAACCGCTTCCCCCAATAATAGCTAATTTATTGTTTGCCATATCAAAAAAATAATTTATTTATTTATATATCTTAATTTATTATGGATTTAAAAGATTATATTAGATCAATTCAGGATTATCCAAAAAAGGGAATTCTATTTAGGGATATCACTACATTAATTAAAAATGAAAAAGCTTTTACTGAAACAATTAATCAAATAATTGAAAAATCGAAAAAATTCAAATTTGATAAAATTGCTGCTATAGAATCAAGAGGATTTGTTTTTGCCTCAGCAGTTTCTTATTTATTAAAAAAACCATTCATCATGCTAAGAAAAAAAAATAAACTTCCTGCAGAAACACACTCAGTTGATTTTGAACTAGAGTATGGAACTGCTACTATTGAAGTTCATAAAGACTCTATTAACAAGAATGATTCTGTTTTAGTCATAGATGATTTAATTGCAACAGGAGGCACTGCAGAAGCTGCCGCTAAACTTGTAGAAATTTCTGGAGGAAAAGTTGCTGCTTTTATATTTGTGATTAATCTTTTTGACTTAAATGGATCAAAAAATTTAATTAAAAAAAAATATGAAGTAGAAAATTTAATGGAATTTCCAGGACATTAATAAAATCTTCCACTTCTATAACTTGATTTCAAACCCAAAATTGAAAATAACAAACCTAAAAATCTGAAAAGATATTTATCTCTTTCAGATTTACGAAATAAAATTGTATAAATTATTGCTTTTAAAAAAGACTTAAAAAACTTTCCTGAAATTTTAATTAATGCATAAAAATAATTATAATTTTTTTTGTAAAAGTAAAAATAAGACCACATCCAATGCCAATCACGTAATTTATTAGCTTCATTTTTCAATGAATTTTTTGACCCTAAAGAGCCTTTGAAACCTAAGTGATAAACTTTTAGATCACTTGAGGAATAAACCTGCCCTCCTTTGTCATTAGTTGATTTGCATAAATCAAATTCTTCAAAATATAAGAAATAATTTCTATCAAAAATTTCTTTATTCTTAAATTTTTTTAAATTAATCAGCATTGAACATCCCGTAACCCAATCAACTTTAATTAATTTTTTTTTAAGCTTTGAAAAGTTTTTTTGAAAGATATTATGTTTTTTTTTATTAAAAAAACCTGCTGGTAAATATTTTGTTTTATTCGAGTACTGACATCCAATAATTGAAAATTTATTATTTTTTTTAATGATTTTATTAATTTTTTTAAAAAAACCATTTTTACAAATAATATCTGGATTTAAAATTAATGCGTAATTTGTCTTAACTTTTATAAGGCCATAGTTGTTTCCTTTTCCATAGCCTAAATTTAAACCTGTACACAAAATCTCTAAATTGGGAAATCTTTTTAAAAAATAATTTTTATGGGTAAATTTTTTTGAATTTTCTACAATAATAACCTTTATTTTTTTATCTATAGATTTGAGACAATTTAATAAAATCTTTTTATCAGTTAAATATGTAACAATAATTACAGTTAAATTGTTTATTTTTTTCATTATTATTAAAACATATATATACTTTAATTTAAATTATTGTAAAAACTTTTAAATGAAAAAAATTATAGTAACAGGTGGATTGGGTTTTATAGGAAGTAATTTAATAGAACTCTTATTAAAAAAAAACTATTACGTTATAAATCTAGATAAAGTCACATACTCATCAAATTTCTATAATACTAAAACTTTTAAGAATAATAGAAATTACAAATTCATAAAATGTGATATTAAAAATAAAAAAATTGAAAAAATTTTTAATAAATATAAACCGATAGGAATATTTAATTTAGCAGCAGAGACACATGTCGATAGATCAATTGACTCTCCAAAAAATTTTATTGATAGTAATATTATTGGAGTTTTTAACATTTTAGAAATTTTTAGAAAATTTTCTAAAAAAAATAAAAAAACGAGACTAATACATATTTCAACTGATGAGGTCTTTGGTGATATTTTAAAAGGTAGAAGTAATGAGAACTATCCATATAAGCCAAGCTCTCCTTATGCTGCAAGTAAAGCTTCCTCAGATCACTTGGTTTCATCTTATGTGAGAACTTATAATATTCCAGCAATAATAACTAATTGCTCAAATAATTATGGTCCCAAACAACATCCAGAAAAACTAATTCCCAAACTTATATATAATATTTTTATGAATAGAGCCTTACCTATTTATGGAAAAGGTACAAACTCAAGAGAATGGATTTATGTAACTGATCACTGCGAAGCTTTAATTAAAATTTTTGAAAAAGGTAAAATTGGGAATTTTTATAATATTGGTTCGAATAAAAATCAAACTAACTTAGAAATATGTAAAAAATTAATCAATGAAGCCAATAGAAATAAAAATTTAGGTAAAAATGTTAAAATAAAATTTGTAAAAGATAGACCTGGTCATGACATTAGATACGCTTTAAATAGTTTAAAATTAAAGAAAGCACTTAAATGGAAACCTAAAATTAATTTAACTGAAGGTATTAAGAGAACTTTCAAGTGGTACTCTGATAACAAAAAATATTATCAAACAATATCTTTAACTGACATTAATAAACGATTAGGAACAAAAAACTGATTAAGAATCTCAAACAAATTAATTTGGTAGCGGGAAGTGGGATCGAACCACTGACCTCAGGCTTATGAGTCCCGCGCCTTCACCTTTCTCTACGTTTTTATACCACAAAACGTTAAGAAAATAATAAAAATCCTAACGCAGTGAGTCATATGTGTGTCAGGAACTTATGTATTTTTAGTGAATCAAGATTTATAATAACGTTTAGAAATTATGAAAAAACTTTTAGGGATCGTGGTTCTGGGTTTGCTGTGGTGTAATGTTTGTTTTTCGGTAACAACAGAACCTTTGAAGATTAAATCTGGTGAAGAAAATCATATCTATAACATTTGGATTATTGACTATAATGATTTCAAAAAAGATTTTAATTCAGAAGTTATTAGATTTTGCGCAAACCAAACTATTGCGGGAGGCGGGATTCAGCAACTTATGGATCAAACAAAATGTAAATATAGAGCTGCTGTAGATTTAGCTACAAAATACAAAATGCACGTTGATCCAATGCGTAAAATTTTACATCGATGGCATGAAACAGTTTTTCCGATGGCAAAAACAACTGCGATAGCAGTATTGAGGTGTCAAACAAAAAGGTGCCAAGAAAAACTAGTTAATGACTACATAGAAAAAGCATGGAATCTAGAAGTTAGATTATTTGAAAATTTAGATAAGGCTGTTCAAGAACACGCCACAAAAGATAATGCAAAATATTATGCTGAAAAGAAAAAAAAAGAAGAAGGAAAATTAAAAATAGATGATGATGAAATTATAGCAGCATCTTCTGGTACAGGTTTTTTTGTTTCTAAAAAAGGACATATAGTTACTAACTTTCATGTAATAGAAAATTGTGATTCAGTAAAAGTTAACTTTAAAGGAAAGGAAATAGATTCACAAGTTTTTGCAATTGATAAAAAAAATGATTTAGCAATTATTCAAACAACCACTAATCCTTTAAAAGTTTTCCCAGTATCAAATAAAGATGTAATTTTATTACAAGATGTAATTGTAGCTGGCTACCCGTTAGGAAAAAACCTTAGCACTGCAATTAAAATGCACAAAGGAAGTGTTACTGCTTTAGCTGGTTATGAAGATAATTATTCAAATTTTCAAACTGATGCAACTATAAATCAAGGCAATAGCGGTGGACCAATAATTGATAAAAATGGAAATGTTGTTGGTATTGCAGTTGCAACTTGGGTTGAAGAAGGTGTGCAAGGAATTCATTTTGGAATTAAATCATCTGTTTTAAAAACATTTGCAAACTCTAAGGACTTAAATTTTTTACAGCCAAATCGTAGAGAAATATCTAAGGAAAAACTTGGAGAATTAATTTCTGAAGCAACTACTTACTTAGAGTGTTGGATGACTGGAGCTAAAATTAAAAAAATGATTGCCGCAGGAAATTCTAACAAAGCTATCTATAGCAAATTTAAATAATAAAATTTCCCGAGTTCTCAAAATTCTGTTTCTGAGTGTGTCACACGTGTGTCAAGAATTGACTAAACGTTCTAGAATGGTAGCGGGAAGTGGGATCGAACCACTGACCTCAGGCTTATGAGTCCTGCGCTCTAACCAACTGAGCTACCCCGCCAGATTATTTATGTTGATTTATAATAGATTTTACTTTTAGTTCAATAAACTATTTATCTTAATCAATATTTTATTTTATATCATTGTTAAAAAATGATTAATACACATTATTAAATTATAATATTTACAATTGACATAGTTAGAATATGAAATAAATCTCAATAACAAAATTAATCATTATTATATAAAATGAAAAAAAAAATTCTTGTTAATTATTGGAATAAGTTTTACAAAAAAAAATCTATAACCTCAGAATCTACATTTGCAAAGTTTACATATAAAAAGATTTCAAAAAAAAAAGTTAACCTTTTAGATATAGGATGCGGCAATGGAAGAGATTCGTATTTTTTTAATAAAAAAGGATTTAAAGTAACTGGTATAGATATATCTCAAAAAGCAATCCAAAAAAATTCAAAAAATAAAATCAAAAATTTAAGATTTAAAAAATTTGATATTGGTAAAGATAAGATAAAAGAAAAATTTGATGTAGTATATTGTAGATTTTTTGTTCATACTGTAGATCTTTTGTTAGAAAATAAATTAATACAATTAATTAAAAATTCAAAAATAAAAGGAACAATGGTATTTTTTGAATTCAGAAATTATAAAGATAAAATATTTGGAAAATTTAAAGCTAAAGACCACAATAAAGTAATAGAATTCGAAAAAGGACATTTCAGGAGAATAATAGATCCAAATATATTTAAAAAAAAATTTCTTTTAAAAACAAATTCAAAATTAATTTATCAAAAAAATGGTATAAATTTATCTATTGTTAAAAAAGATAATCCAAATTTATCACGTATGATTTTTAAGTTTTAATGTTAAAACAAAATAAATTACAAAAATTAAATTTCCAAAACTTAATATTAGTTGCACCTTTAATTAAAGGTGTTGAATATTTTATTTTTTATGGAACATTATTAGGAATAATAAGAGAAAATAATATTATTAAAGGTGATGATGATATCGATTTTTTAGTAAATTATAGGTCAAAAAAATTATTATTAAAAAAGATGAATCAAAATAAGTCATTTAAAATGAATAAAAAAGTTTGCAATAAATATTTTGTACAATTTATAAAGAAATACAACGGACTAAGAACCTTTGTCGATTTTTACTTTTATATAAATGATCCAAAAAAAAATTACATTATAGATAAGCATAACTGGATAGGCAATATAAATGATAAAAGATATGCAATTCACTTTCCAAAAAAACTTATTTTTCCGATATTGAAAAATAAAAAATTTAATATGCCTAAAAATCCAAAAGCTGCTTGTAAATTTATATATGGCGACACTTGGTCAATACCACAAAAAAAAAATACAAACTACAGACCTGAAATTATAAAAAATAAACCAGTTTTAATTAAGAGAAGTTACGTTGGATCACTCACGAGAGAATTTAAAGACATTTTTAATATCAGTAAATTCAAAAAAGTTATTTAATTAAAACCTACCATCAAAAGCTTGGTCTATACTAGTAAGTATCTTTTCAGTTGGTTTTACTCCCATATATCTACAGCTTGTTTCTTTTAATTTATTTACATTTAAATATTCCAAGCATTTCTTTTTAACATTTAATCTTGCTAAATTTTCATTGTTAGAAAATTCATAAAATTTTTTTATAATTTTTTTACTCTTATTTGATTGATATAAATTTGATTGTCCTTTAAAATAAAACTTCTGTTCATTATCGATTACTTGACTTTCTTTTAAATATCCACATCCAGCCAAAGCTAAAAAAATAATCAAATAAAATACTTTTTTAATCATGAGTTTAAATTAAACTTTTTTTCCATTGGTCAAGAATCTTCATTATTTTCACTGACTGATCAATATCTACACAATAATTATTCTTTGTTTCTTTTCCAAGAAATAAATTTGATATAGTTTCAATTTGTGTTGCATAAATTGTTTTATTTGAGGTAATAAATTTCTTATGATAAGAATTACCATTTTTAATTTCAATAAAACTCTTTTTAGCTGGTAACCAAGGACTAGAAACATTTATAATGCCTTTTTTTCCAAAGATTTTACAATAATTATCCAAATTTTCTTTTAGACTTACTTTACAATATGCCTCGATATTTTTACCTACTGAAACTTCAATTTCCGATTCATCATCAACTCCTGTGGATGAGAAAGTTCCTTTTGATTTTATAAATTCCAAATTTTCATCTTTTTTACAAAAAAGATTAAAAAAACTTATTGGATAACAACCAACATCTAATATAGCGCCCCCACCTAAATCTTTGTTAAAGAGCCTTGAATCATTTCTTATTTTTTTAACTCTAAAACCAAAAAAAGCCTCAACTTTTAACACTTCACCTATTTCATCATTATTAATTAATTCTAATATTTTTTTTGTCTGTAAATGACTTCTGTATGCGATGGCTTCATAAAATAAAATATTATTCTTCTTAATCGACTCTTGTGCATAACTAGCTTGATCTAAATTTAAACCGATTGGTTTTTCACATAAAATCTTTTTATTATTTTTGGCACATTCTAAAATTAAATCTACATGAGTATTATTTAGTGTTGCTATATATACTGCGTCAATTTCTTTTGAATCTATTAAATCTTTATAATTATTAAATTTATTTTCTTCTTTTATATTGAAACTTTTTTGAAATGTATTTAATTTGTGATTTGATCTACTTGCAATACTTGATAATTCGGAATTATCTACCTCATTAATTGCATTGGCAAATACATTCGCCATATTTCCTAATCCTACTATTCCCCATTTAATCATATAGTTTTATTTAAACCACTCTTTATAATTATTTAAATTTTCTATAAGGTATTTTGGCAGTATATGATTTTCAATTTTTTTAAGTCTGTACTCATTATTCCATTTATTTTGAGATGTTTTATCTGCAAAATGATCATAAAAAACAACTCCGTCATCTATTTTTTTTCTTAGATCATCAACTGTTAGTTTACTTTCATCAAACTCATCGTGGTGACCGAAATTTTTCATTTTAATATACAGATCTTCTGCAGTTTTAATATTTGTAAAATGCCATCCTCCGTCTGGTATTATTTCAAGACTAATTTCTTTAATGTTGGAAAAATAAGAGTCAAGTCTCCAAAATGGATATTTTTTATTTTTTAAATTTCTCAAATCAGAAAAAGATTTTAAACATTTTTTTTTGCATGCTTTAGATCCAAACCATGGCATTAATTCATGAAATAAATTAAATTTATAATAAAATAACAATTGCTTAAATATAATAAAATTTTTATTACTCTCTTTAAACCTTTTTGAGTCTAAATTTGGTATTTCATCATTATCACTAATAATTATTAAATCGTCATCTTCTGCATCTATAATACCTTTCATCATGTGGTCATAAGATTGTTCAATTCTTTTGATGCTATTTAATCTTTTGTAAGAAGAATTTTTAACCTCATTTTTATCTTTATATAAATCGTCTGGTTCTTCGGTAATCTTTAAATAAATAATTTTATCTTTAAATTTAGGGTAATCATCAATATTAAAATTATAGTTCTTTTTTTCTCCACTATGTGAAAAACAAGATTCAACTACAATAAACTTATGAACATTATTATTAAGAATATTAAATCTTAAATCCAACATCATTTTTTCAGAATAGAATGTTGTACAATCGTAAATTTTCATTTAGATTTTTTATTATAAATATATTTGAATGAAAATATAGATTTATTGGATGCTTGCCTGAGATTTTTCTTCTGATTTAGATATTTTATCAACCTCTGCCCATTCAATTCTTTTTAATTCTTTAGTTAAAGCAATTTTAAGAACCTCATCTGCTTGTTCTACTGGAGTAATTTTAATATCATCTACTATCTTTTTAGGCATATCAACTAGATCTTTTTCATTTTCTTTCGGAATTAAAACCTCTTTAATACCTGCTCTATGAGCTGCCAATAATTTTTCTTTTAATCCACCAATTGGTAAAACTTGCCCTGTTAAAGTAACTTCCCCAGTCATAGCAATATCTTTTCTTACTGGATTATTTGTAATAGATGAAACTATTGAAGTGACCATTCCTATACCTGCTGAAGGACCATCTTTTGGCGTCGCTCCCTCAGGAACGTGAATGTGAAAGTCTTTTTTTTCAAAAATTGGGGGGATAATTCCATATTCTAAACTTTTTGATCTAATAAATGATTTTGCGGCTTTCACAGATTCTTGCATAACATCACCAAGTTTTCCAGTAATTTGCATTCTACCTTTACCTGGCATGATTACAGTTTCAATTTTAAGAATTTCCCCACCATATTCTGTCCATGCTAATCCTGTAACAACACCTACTTTATCATCCGTTTCAAGCTCACCAAATTTGAATTTCTTAACCCCTAAATAATCAGAAAGATTTTTTAAATCAACTCTAACTTCTTTTTCTTCTCCCGAAACTACTTTTTTCACAACTTTTCTTGCAACTTTAGAGATTTCTCTTTCTAAATTTCTCACGCCAGATTCTTTAGTATAACTTCTAATAATTTCTTTAATAATATCTTCTGACAAAGTCATTTCTTTATCTTTAACTCCATTATCTTTGATTTGTTTTGGTAGAAGATATTTATTAGCAATACTAATTTTTTCATCCTCAGTATAACCAGGCAATCTAATTACTTCCATTCTATCTAATAAAGGAGGTAAAATATTTAAAGTATTTGCTGTGGTAACAAACATTACATCAGATAAATCATAATCAACTTCTAGGTAGTGATCGTTGAATGTTGAGTTTTGTTCTGGATCTAAAGCTTCTAATAGCGCAGAAGACGGATCTCCTCTATAGTCATTTCCCACCTTATCAATTTCATCAAGCAAAATTAAAGGATTTTTAGTTCCTGCTTTCTTCATCATTTGAATAATTTTACCAGGTAGAGATCCAATATAAGTTCTTCTATGTCCTCTAATTTCAGCTTCATCACGCATTCCTCCAACTGAAACCCTTACAAATTCTCTATTTGTTGCTTTTGCAATGGATTTTCCAAGAGAAGTTTTGCCTACTCCGGGCGGACCAACTAAACATAAGATTGGACCTTTGATTTTATCCATTCTTTTTTGAACAGCTAAAAACTCAATAATTCTCTCTTTTACTTTTTCCAGACCAAAGTGGTCAGCATCTAATGTTGCTAAAGCTTTTTTTAGATCAATATCAACTTCACTTTTTTTATACCAAGGTAGATCTATCATCCAATCTAGATAATTTCTGATGACTGTTGCCTCTGCAGACATCGGGCTCATATTTTTTAGTTTTTTAAGCTCAGACATACATTTTTTTTCAACTTCTTTTGGCATCTTAGCTTTTATAATTGCTTTATTTAGGCTTGAAGTTTCATCTTTACCATCTTCAATTTCACCTAACTCTTTTTGAATAGCTTTTAATTGCTCATTCAAATAATATTCTCTTTGTGTTTTTTCCATTTGAGTCTTAACTCTTCCTCTAATTCTTTTCTCTACTCCTATTATGCTTGCTTCATTTTCTAAAATTTTAATTATTGAATTAAGTCTTTTTTTAACATCAGCTATTTCAAAAATTTGTTGTTTTTCTGAAATTGTGACATTCAAATGAGAGGCAATGTTATCAGCAATATGACTGGCATCTGTTAATTTTTTAATATTACTAATTGTATCATTTGAAACTTTTTTATTTATTGATGTTAATTTTTCTAATTTTCTTACTGCTGTCATTGCTAAAGGTATTAAATCCTCATCTTGTGAAATTACATCGTGATAATGCGAATATTCACATACTAAAAACTTTTCATTTTCTTTAAAATTTAAAATTTTGACTCTTTTGCTTCCTTCAACTAAAACTTTAACCGTTCCATCAGGTAATTTTAATAATTGTAAAATATTTCCTTCACAGCCATACATAAAAACATCAGTTTTTTTAGGATCATCTATTTCAGAATTTTTTTGTGTAACAAAGATAATCTTTTTATCTTTCTTCATTACTTCATTTAAAGCAGAAATAGATTTGTCTCTTCCAACAAATAATGGGATAACCATATTGGGAAATACTACTATATCTCTTAGGGGTAATAAGGGTTTTTCGATTTTTACATCCATAGTACAAATATGGATATTAAATATAATATTGCAATAGCTATTTATTAGTTATTAACCTAAAAATTAAGCTGCTGAAGTTTTATCTGTCTTTGTTTTGTTACTATTTTTTGAATGCACTATAATGGGCTGAGACTGGCCTTTGGCCGCACCTAAGTCAACAATAACCTCTTCAACGTTATCTTTACTTGGTAAATCGTACATAGTTTTTAATAAAATATTTTCTAAAATAGACCTAAGTCCTCTTGCTCCAGTTTTTTTACTTATAGCTTTTTGAGCAATTTCTTTAACAGCATTATCTTTAAAGCTTAGTTTGGCTCCATCTAATTTAAATAATTCTTGATATTGTTTTATTAAAGAATTTTTTGGTTCTTGTAATATTTTTATTAGAGACTTTTCGTTCAAATCATCTAAAGTTGCAATCATTGGTAGTCTTCCAATAAATTCAGGTATTAAACCGTACTTCAATAAATCTTCTGGTTCTAAACCCTTCATCCATTCACCTGTTTTTTTATCTTCAGTTTTCTTTACATTAGCTCCAAATCCAATTGATGTTCCTTTATCTCTTTGAGAAATTATCTTATCAAGTCCTGCAAAGGCTCCGCCACAAATAAATAAAATATTCGTAGTATCTACTTGTAAAAATTCTTGTTGAGGATGTTTTCTTCCTCCTTGGGGTGGAACACTGGCAATTGTTCCTTCCATAATCTTTAATAAAGCTTGCTGTACACCTTCACCTGATACATCTCTCGTTATAGATGGGTTTTCAGATTTTCTGCTAATCTTATCTACTTCATCTATATAAACAATTCCTCTTTGGGCTTTTTCTACATTGTAGTCTGCTGTTTGTAATAGTTTTAAAATAATATTTTCAACATCTTCTCCTACATAACCTGCTTCTGTTAGAGTAGTTGCGTCAGCCATTGTGAATGGAACGTCAAGAATTCTTGCCAATGTTTGAGCCAATAAAGTTTTACCACAGCCAGTAGGACCAACTAAAAGGATATTTGATTTTGATAGTTCAACTGTTTTACTAGTTTTATTTTCATAGTTTAGTCTTTTATAGTGATTATGTACTGCTACAGACAAAACTTTTTTTGCATGAGGTTGACCAATTACGTAATCGTCTAATACTGTACAAATTTCTTTTGGAGAAGGTAATCCATCTTTATGTTTAACAAAAGTATCTTTGCTTTCTTCTTTGATAATATCCATGCAGAGTTCAACACATTCATCGCAAATAAAAACTGTTGGCCCCGCAATTAACTTTCTAACTTCGTGCTGACTTTTGCCGCAAAAAGAACAGTAAAGAATATTTTTATTATTAGTAGTCATAAATTTATAAACGAATCAATAAAATTACTTTAGTATAGGTTGTTAACATTAATCAAGTGCGCGTTTAGAAACTTTCAAGATATTGTGTATTAAGATCTATTTTCTACTACTTCATCTATTAAACCAAAGTCTTTTGCAGCATTTGCAGTCATAAAATTATCACGCTCAAGAGCTTTTTTAATATCATCCTCTGTTTTATTAGTATGTTTTGAATAGATCTCATTTAATCTTTTCTTTAATGACAAAACTTCATTAGCATGTATTTCTATATCAGTAGCTTGTCCTTGAAAACCAGCAGAAGGTTGGTGGACCATTATTCTAGAATTAGGTAGAGAAAATCTTTTACCTTTTTTTCCTGCCGCTAATAGAAAAGATCCCATTGAAGCTGCTTGGCCTATACATAAAGTTGAAACATCAGGTTTTATATATTGCATAGTATCGTATATGCCAAGTCCTGCCGTGACTAACCCCCCAGGACTATTAATATATAAACTAATTTCTTTTTTTGGATCCTCAGACTCTAAAAATAATAATTGAGCAGTAATTAAAGAAGCTACATTGTCATTAATAGTACCAACTAAAAATATTATTCTTTCTTTTAAAAGTCTTGAATAAATATCATAAGCTCTCTCTCCCTTGTTGGACTGCTCCACCACCATTGGAATTAAGGTGTTCATTTGATCAGAAAAATTTTTTGTCATAAGTTGATTCGTTTAACTTATACAACTTGTGATTACTTTTTGCTAACCTTTTTTGCTTTTTTAGCTTTGGTTCCTTTAGATTCTGCCTTAGTTACAACTTTTTTTGCTGACAGCTTTTTAGCAACAGCTTTTTTTTCTTTTGAAGATTTTTGATCATGATCAAGGTGTTTTTGGTTTAGTTCATGATTTTCTTTTAAAAGTTTTTCAGCTTCTTCTTGGCTAATTTCTTTTTTATTAGATTTTGCCTTAGTTTTAATTAAATTTACAATTTTTTCTTCATAAACAGTTCCTTTTAAACTTGCTAATGCAGATGGATTTTTTTGATAAAATTCCATAACCATTTTCTCTTGTCCTGGCATCATTCTAAGTTGTTTTTGAACTTCTGCTTGTATTTCTTGATCAGAAACTTGAATTTTATTTTGCTCTCCAAATTCATTTAAAATTAAACCAACTTTAATTCTTTTTTTGGCGGTCTCTTCAAATTTTTTTCTATTTGTTTTTATTTCTGCCTCATTCATACCTTGGGTTAAAACCTTAATTTCATCTTCAACTAAATTTTCAGGAATTTCCTCAACTTTAAATTTTTCGATTTCTTTGAGAATTTGATTTTTAGATAAATTATTTAAAGAATTTTTAAATTCGTCATTTATTTGTTTTGATATTAATTTTTTTAAATCAACGAGATCTTTTGCACCTAAATTTTTTGCAAATTCATCATTAATTTTTACTTCCTCGGATTTTCTTACATTAAGTATTTTACATTTAAATTTTGCATCTTTATTTGCATATTCTTTTTGTGGATAATTTTCTGGAAGTTTAACTTCAACAAATTTTTCTTCATTTTTTTTAACACCAATTAATTGATTATCAAATCCTTTTATAAATAAGTCTTTACCTAAAATTAATTGAGTATTTTTACCCTCACCACCTTTAAAATCCTTTTCATCTATTGTGGCGTTATAATCAAAGATAACTAAATTTCCTTTTTCTGCGGCTACATTATCAGCTACATCTTTAAAATTATTTTGATTTTTTGCTATTTCTTTAATTCTTTTATCTGTTTCTTTTTCATCAATTTTAACTGAGTATTCATTGAATTTAATCTGTTCAACTGATTTTAATTCAACTTTTGGAAGTTCTGTTACAGAAATTATATATTCAAGATCTTTATCTTCGCCATATGTTTTAAGATCAAGTTTTGGTTGTCCAGCAGGTTTAATTTTATTTTCTTTTAAAGCTTTTGTTGTTGTATCTTTTAAAACCTTGTCTAATACTTCTGTGAAAATTGCTTTACCAAATTGTCTTTTCAGAATTTCTTTTGGAACTTTTCCAGGTCTAAATCCCTTTAAATTAACAGAACTCTTGATTTCCTCATACTTTTCTTCCATATGAGAATTCATAGTTTTTTTATCAATAAAAACTTTTAAATTTTTATTTAATCCTTTTTTATTTTCAATTGTAACTTTCATAATATTTTTTTTTGGTAGGCGAAATAGGACTCGAACCTACACAGATTGCTCTATCGGTTCCTAAGACCGACGCGTCTACCAATTCCGCCATTCGCCCACAAAACAAGACGTTTTATATATTATTGATTGCATTTGTCCAATGACAATAATTATAAAATATATTAATAATCTTTTATAAATATTATAATATTTATTAAAAATGATTATTTCTCCATGTATAAGCATTTGTAAGACTGACCCTCAGACAGGCTATTGCTATGGGTGTGGAAGAAATAATGAAGAGAAAAAACTTTGGAAATTAGAAACTACAAATGATGAATGGAAAAAAGAAAATTTAATCATTATAGAAAAAAGACTTACTGGATGGCAATTAAAAAGCTTTAAAGAGTCGTATCAAAACAAAATAAATACTGGTATTTCGCTTTTTAAAAAAAATTTAATAAATGAATAAATCAACAATAGCAGTTTTAATATATATCATTGGATTAATATTTGGAGCTCTAGTGCTAGATCTATGGAGTGCTGAAACTGGACCTAAGGCTTTTATAGGTATTGCATGGACTATAATTTTGTTAATTGCACTTTTTTACAGTGAAAATTATAAAAACAAGTAGGTTAAAAAAATTTTTTTTTATTAAATTTATTTTGTAAATTTTTCTTTTTTAATTCAAATTTGTTATTTGTGATATTACTTCTATGTTTTGCAAATGCTTTTTTTTGAGCTAACTTCAAAGCTTTTTTTGACGACATATCAGCATCATAGTATATTTATTATTTGAATAAAGAACATTAATTTTTTTATGAATAAAAAATTTAAAAAACTAAACAGTTTAATAATTAATTGTAAGAAATGTCCGAGATTAATAAATTTTAGTAAAAAAATTAGCAAAGTAAAAAGAAAAAAAAACATTAATGAAAGATATTGGGGTAAACCAGTAACAGGATTTGGTGATTTAAATGCAAAACTTATGATTATTGGTCTTGCACCAGCGGCTCATGGAGGTACCAGAACTGGCAGAGCTTTTACTGGAGATAAATCAGGTGATTTTTTATTTCGATCATTATTAAATGCTAAAATTTCAAATTTATCAAAGTCAATACATATTAATGATGGCTTAAAATTAAAAAAAACTTATGTAACTAATATTTTAAAATGTGTTCCACCAAATGACAAGCCGCACAATAGTGAAATAAATAACTGTGCTAATTATTTTGGTGATGAATTATCAAATCTTAAAAACCTCAAAGTAATTGTGACCCTGGGAAAAGTTGCTTTTGATAATTGTATAAAATTATATAAAAAAAGTTATTTAATAAATAAAAAATTTACATTCAAACATGGAGCTCAATATCTACTCCCTGATGGAAAGATACTTATTCCAAGCTATCATCCCAGTCCTAGAAATGTGAATACAAAAATTATAACTCCAATAATGATTAATAAATTATTTAAAAAAGCAAAAAAAATTGCTAAATTTTGATACTATCACAAAAATAAGGTTTAAATTTTGAATATAACTCATCTGGAATTTTAACTGGTTTTGACTTTTCATTTACAAAAACTAAATGTATTTTAGCTTCAACAATAACATCATCTCCTTTATTAATAATTTGATTCATAAAAAATGAAGTTTTTGTAATTGATTTTACAAAAGATCTAATGGTTAATTCATCTTCTAAGTAGGCTGGTTTTTTATAATCTATGTTACAAGATTTAACGATTATAAGTGATTTAAACTGTTCTTTGATTTTTTTATTATTAAAACCGATGGAAAATAAAGCTTCAGTTCTAGCTCTTTCTAAAAACTTTAAATAATTTGCATAATACACTACCCCACCTGCATCTGTGTCCTCATAATAAATCTTAACTTTGTGATAAAAATTATCATGCATATTTAAGATTATATCAAATAATTAATTTTTTTACAGAAACTAAGGTATAAGAATTATTATGAATATCTTTGTTATATGGTTAGTGATGGTAATCGCTTGGAACTTTGGTTACCCAGAAGCAAGTCCATTAGCTGATGTAGTCGTTGCTGTTGTATTATCAATATTTAATCTTGTTTTAAAAAAATATCTTAAAATTTGATCAATCAGCTGAAAAATAAATATTTTGATAATATGCCACTGCTTCCATTTTTGAATTATCAGTATCTGACATAATAGCCAATCCATCTAATTCATTGACTTCTAAATCATGATACTTTTTAAAATCCTCTTTTACATTAGATTTTACAGTTACCCATTCATTCAAATTTTCTTTAGTGGTAGATAAAACATTATCAACAGACTTTTTTGTATATGGGCTTGGCCAATTTAATCCGATTTCATTATTGCTTGAAAAAACATAATTTATAGCTCTATTCGACAGTGGTGTTGCGCCTGTTTTTTTAACTGCGAAAACCCTCGCTGCATAATCATGACCTTTTTTTGAATTTTCTTTAATTCCTGATAAATCTTTTTCAATTTTCCATGTGATATTTATAAAAGGAGTTTTGTTCAAATCAATTTTGATCTCTTTACCTAATCCAGAGGCGGCGTTATTTGCCATAGCTTTTAAATAATTACCTTTCTCATTAGATCCTAGCGTATAAATTGTTTTATTTTTTGCTCCCCTTACCTTTCTAATCTTTAAACTTTTTAATTCATTGTGAGTAAATTCAAATACTTTTACATTTTCAGAGTATGAAGGTTTAATATTGATAAAGAATATAATTGCTATAAACAGAAAAAAATTTTTCATAATCTTTCGTATATCTTTTATTTGAAAAAAAACAATATTTAGACAAAATTTCAACATTCAATTATCAATATTGTAGTCTAAATCATACTCATGAAAACAATTTCAATATTCATATTATTAATTTATTGGTCAATTATACTTTTTGCACCTGTAATTTCTAAAGAGCCTAAATTAATAAAAACTGAAAATTTTATACAACCTATTAAAAAACCTAGTAAGTAGATCTACCGCCGCTAATATCAAAAACTGCAGCTGTTGAAAAAGAATTTTCCTCTGAAGATAACCAGCATATTAATGAAGTAAATTCACTTATTTCTAAGAATCTTCCTCTTGGAACCTTAGACAGCATTCTTTGGACATGCTCTTTGCTCATTTGGTCTAAAATCCTAGTTTTGGCTCCTGCTGGAGTTACTGCATTTACTGCAATATTCTTATCGGCTAACTCTTTACCCAAGGATTTAGTTAATCCAATAGTCCCTGCTTTAGCAGAACTGTATGCGCTTGCATTTGCATTACCATCCTTTCCGGCAACTGATGCAACATTAACTATTCTGCCATAATTTTTTTTGATCATATGAGGGACAATAGTTTTGCAACAATTGAAAGTTCCTATTAAATTAATTTGTACTATTTTATTCCATTCTTCTACATCATAATCCCATAATGATGAGGTAGAACCAGTAATTCCTGCATTATTTATTAAGATATCGATATCGTTAGACTTAACAATTATTTCGACTGTATCTTTAACATTTTTAAAATTTGCAACATCAACAACATTATATGACAAATTTGGGTGATTTATTTCTTTTGAAGCTTTAACCAATTCTTTTTCATCAATGTCCCATATTATTACTTTTGCCCCTGATTTTAAAAATCTTTTTGCTATATCTAAGCCAAAGCCTTGAGCTCCACCTGTAATAATCGCAGTTTTATTTTTAAGATCAAATTGGTGCATTCTATTACCTACTTGCTAATAAATAATAAGTCAAAGATGATGTAAACATACCAATGATCCATGAATATGATTGTAAATGCATCAAATTTTCATTCCAAATAGTTGAAGCAGCAAAAACAAAACCGATTACTAAAGAATAAACAGCTTTATAATGCCAGCCATTTGAATAGAAATAAGCTCCATTTTCATTTGAAGAAAAAATATCTTTATTTATTAAATTTCTTTTCTTAATCAAGTAGTAATCAGTGACAATAATACCAAAAAATGGACCAAAGAATGATGCGAATGTATCTATAAAAGATAAGGCACCAACTTGACTTAATAAAGTAAGCCATAAAACTCCTATAACCAAACCAAATAACGCAATTATAATCCCAACATTTTTTAAATTTAGTTTTGACGGAACAAAATTTAAAAGAGAATTTTGAGTTGGAATATAGTTGGCTATTAAATTAGTTGAAGCAGAAGCAAATAAAATAAAAAAAAGCACTATAATTGTTATTAAAATATTATCAAATTTTGCAATTATATCTGTTGGATTAGTTAAAATTCTTTCCATATTTTCTAAATTATTATTTAAAATTACGTCTGATCCGAGGACAATGAATACTGCAAAAAATGAAAAAATTATCAAATTTAATATTATACTAAAATTTCCTTTTTTCAGCTCTTCTTGATTTTTAACATATCTGGTAAAGTCTCCATAATTTATTAAAGTTATTGAAAAATAGGCAAAAATAGTTGCTGCTACACTTATTATGGGATTGAGATTTTCTTGATTAAAAAAATTTTCATAAACAATTAATTCTTTTAAAGCTTGAGTCACATATTCGTATTCATAAAGTATAATCACACAAAAGAATGACAGCATTCCCAAATAAACTATTATTGCTGAAAAATTTATAAAAAACTGATTAAATTTGTGACTTTTACTAAATAAATAAATTTGAAATACAATAGCTAAAAATAAAGATGTAAAATCAATTAAATTTAAACCCATAAGAAATATTAAAAAAATTTCTTGATCTAATAATGTATTATCGATTGAAAAAATTGATATTCTGATTAAATAACTAACTGCTTTAGATAAAAAATATGTCTGAATACCAAACATAAAAATACCTACTATTCCTCTTATTAAAGAAAAATATTTAGCACCTTTAAATCCAAATGAAGTTCTTAATAAAACAGTAAAAGGAATTCCATGTTTTTGTGATGGTGTTCCAATTAAATTAGCAAATAAATAAACAAGAAAAGTTCCTAATAAACACCCTGTAAAAACCACTAATATATTAAGATCGTAAGCTAAATAAAGAGAGGATATTAAAGAAAAAGCAATTATACTTTGAATATTTATACCCCAAAAACAAAAAAGACTTCCCCAAGACCAATTTTTATCATTAGGATTAACGGCTACTAATTCCCAATTAATAAGACTGTTTTTTGATTTATCATGATTCACAATATTTATAATAAACTAAAAAACTCTACTGTCCATACAGCATGGTAGGTAACCATAGTACGATCTTAGGAAATACGATAATTATAATTAATCCAATGATTTGAAGAATCATAAATTGCATCATTCCTAGATAAATATCTTTCAAATCCCATTCTGGAACAACCCCCTTTAAAAAATAGGCTGATAAAGCCACCGGAGGAGAGAGCCAAGCAGTTTGAAGATTAACTGCTACCAAAATAGCAAACCAAGTTAGGTTAAACCCTAAA
>CACDHZ010000011.1 GCA_902552705.1 uncultured Pelagibacteraceae bacterium | reverse complement strand
TAATTTTTTTTCTTGAAAAAAATCTATATTTCTTAATAATTCATTTGGATTGTGTGAAAAATCTGCATCCATTTCAATGAAAATTTCATATTTATTTTCATCTCTTATAGCTTTGTTAAAACCATAAATCACAGCAGAACCTCGGCCTGATGCATCTCTTCTATGAAAATAATTTACTTTTAAGTTTTTATTTTTAATTAATTCACCGATTTCTTTTGTTTTTGAATCGTCAATAATAAAGATTTTTGCCTCTGGTAATTTTATTTTAATTTCATGAATTAATTTTTCTATATTTTCTAATTCATTAAAAGTAGGAATTACTATAGCTATATTTTTCACTTTTATATATTTTTACTTATTTTAACTAATTTTTTTTTAGTTTAAATGCATAAATCTTATTTCCAGATTTTGATATGTTTGGATAAGCCAATCTTAAAGAAATTGCTCCTGTTGATGGAACTAAAATATATTGTTCATTATTATATTCATAAATTGTTGGTGGGCTAGACCCTGAAAATGGGAGAGTATAGCTCCATAATTCTTCACCATTTTTAGTATCAAAAGCTCTTAATTTATTATCTAAAGTTCCGGTGGCAAAAACTAGATTTCCTGCAGTAGCTGTGACACCTCCATAATTAAATGTACCTGTAATCGGTATTCCTCTTTCAGATAACTCTTCATATTCACCAAAGGGAACTTGCCAAATTTTTTTGCCAGTATTTAAATCGATTGCAGTTAATTTACCCCATGGGGGTTTAGACCCAGGATATCCTAAATGATCTTCAAGCAACTTAGTTTTGATGCCATATTCATAATAAGTATATTTTTCTTTTGATTTTTCTAACCAAATTAAATTTGGTATATCGTTAGACGGTACGTACATGATGCCACTTTTATTATCAATACTAGCTCCCATCCATTGTGCACCGCTCTTATAAACAATATTCTTTTTATCTATTGAGTGTGGTTTAAAAAATCCATACGTAGAATTCTTTATCTCTTTTTTTACATATCGTCGACTTTCTTTAGATAAATCTGTTATATCATTTTTTTTAAAATATTGATTAGAAAATGGTTCTGGCAAACTAATTACTTTTTGGTAAAAAGAAACCTTTTCACCTGGAACACTAGAGAGTGGTACTTTTTTATTAACATATCCATAAATACTTTCTCCAGTTAGCCTGTCTAAAACTAAAGTGTTACCAAATTTAGTAGGTGCGACAACCACATCTATTTGTTTATCTTTTCTTCTAATTGAAGTTAAGATTGGTGGTGATGCGATATCTAAATTCCAAATATCATGTTCAATTTCTTGAAATTCCCACAATAGCTTTTTATTTTTTATATCTATTGCTACTATAGAATTTGCATATTTATTATTACCAGGTCTAGTTGTGCCTTCATAAAATCTGCCAGCATTACCAGTAGAAACATAAACAATTTCTCTATCAAGATCTGCTGAAATTCCTCCCCAAGGATTACCACCAGAGTAATCATACCTTTTTCCGCCGTATCTTGAATATTCTTTATTTTTCTTTTTTAAAAGAAACTTCCATAAAAGTTTTCCTTTTTTAATATCATAAACTTCTATCGCAGGTTCAAAAGTTCCTATTATAATTTTATCTTTAATTATGACTGGAGTTATTTGACATTTTTTTTTGAGCTTTATTTTACCTTGTGTTCCAAATTTTTTAACTTCTTTTCCGTTAAAAGCATGTAATGCTATTAAATTACCTTGATCACAAAAATATATTTTTGAATTATTTTCTTCATTAAAAATTAAACCACGAATAGCTGCTCTACCCTCAGTTTTATATTCCCATTTTCTTTTTCCATCTTTAGCATTAAGAGCAACTAATGACTCACCTGCTGTAGAAGCCATGTATATAGTTTTATCAAAATAAATTGGGTTACCAGGGATATCACCATTTTTATTAAACTCGTAAATCCAGGCAACTTCTAAATCTTTAACATTTTTTGTATTTATCTGATCTAAATCAGAGAATTTATTTGATGAATGGTTTCCGTGGCTTCTTTTCCAATCTACAGTATTATTGTAATTTTTGTTATTTGATATTGTTAAATTATCATTTGATGGTGAAACAACTATTTCATCAGGTAAACTATTATATTTTTCAATATCTTGATTGAAAAATTCATTTCTTTTTTTTTTACTTAAATTAAAATAAAAAGAACCAACATATAAATCTAATTTTCTAGCAAGTTTTTTTAATGGAGGATTTCTAACATTATTAATATCAATGTCTACTGTTGATCTATTAACGTATCTGTTGTCAATAGAAGTAAATTCGTAGATTGAAAAAAAAATTAATAATATTAATAAATATTTAAGAGCTTTTAAAATTTTTCTCATAAATTGTTAGATTCTGTAAAATATTAAAAATTTTAAGAATTTAATGAAGGTTGCTTCTTCATGTCTTCTTTTTTAATACCTGCTACTCTAACTGGCTTTTTCATTGCATCTCTTCTAAATGGTTCACCAAGCTCTTGATTTAATATTACCTCAATAAATGTTGTTATTCCTTTTTTTTGGTCTTCACAAGATTTTTTAATTGCATTAGTAGTTTCTTCCATTGTTTTAACTGTAACACCTTTTAAACCACAAGCTGTTGCAACCTTAGCATAACTTAATTCTGGATCTAATTCTGTTCCTACGAAATTATCATCAAACCAAAGAATTGAATTTCTTTTTTCTGCTCCCCATTGATAATTTCTAAAAATAACCATTGTAATTGCTGGCCACTCTTTTCTTGCGCATGAACTCATTTCGTTCATACTAATTCCAAAAGCTCCATCACCTGCAAACCCAATCACTGGAGTATTAGGACATCCTATCTTCGCTCCTAAAATTGAAGGAAAACCATAACCACATGGACCAAATAAACCAGGGGCTAAATATTTTCTACCTTTCTCAAAAGTTGGGTAAGCATTTCCTATTGCACAATTATTTCCTATGTCACTTGAAATTATTACATCATCAGGCATTCCTGCTTGGATTGCTCTCCATGCTTGCCTAGGAGACATTCTATCCTTATCCCTTTCCCTTGCTTCTTTATTCCATACTGTTCCTTCATCATCTTCCTCATGATCTAAACTTGATAATTTTTGCAACCAAGCAGATTTAGTTTGATGAATAATGTCTTTTCTTTTCTGTCTATTGTTGTCACCTGCTGTTGGTGAAAGTTGTTCTAAAATTTGTTTTGCAACTAATTTAGCATCTCCACAAATTCCGACTGTAACTTTCTTTGTTAAACCAATTCGATCAGAATTAATATCAACTTGAATTATACTTGCGTCTTTTGGCCAATAATCCATACCATAGCCTGGTAAAGTTGAAAAAGGATTTAATCTAGTGCCTAATGCTAAAACTACATCAGCTTGTTTTATTAATTCCATTCCTGCTTTTGATCCATTATATCCAAGAGGTCCTGCAGCTAAAGGATGACTTCCTGGAAAACTATCATTATGTTGGTAGCCAGAACAAACTGGTGAATCTAATTTTTCTGCAAGCTTTTTACAATCTTCAATTGCCCCTCCTATTACAACACCAGCACCAGATAATATAACTGGAAATTTTGCGTTTGATAATAGATCGGCTGCTTTTTTAATTGCATCAACTCCTCCAGCTTGCCTTTCAAGTCTTACAATTGGTGGAAGATCAATATCTATTACTTGTGTCCAATAATCTCTTGGTACATTTATTTGGGCAGGTGCGGAACCTCTAATGGCTTTTTCTATTACTCTATTTAACACTTCTGCCATTCTTGACGGATCTCTGACTTCTTCTTGGTAACAAACCATATCCTTAAACAAATTCATTTGTTCTACTTCTTGAAATCCTCCTTGCCCCATTGTTTTATTTGCAGCTTGAGGTGTAACCAAAAGTAAAGGAGTGTGATTCCAGTATGCTGTTTTAATTGGAGTAACCAAACCTGTGATACCTGGGCCATTTTGAGCAATTACCATTGACATTTTGCCTGTGGCTCTAGTGTAACCATCAGCTATTAGGCCTCCATTTGTTTCATGAGCAACATCCCAAAAAGTTATTCCTGCATCAGGAAAAATGTCTGAGATAGGCATAAATGCTGAGCCAATTATTCCAAATGCATGCTCTATACCATGCATTTGCAAAACTTTTACAAAAGCCTCTTCTGTTGTCATTTTGGTCATAATAAGTCTCTTCTTTCTCGATTAAATTGTTAAATTTTTTATAAATAATTTGTTAATTTAGAGGATTAATATATATAAGATTTAGAAAATTCAAATAACAAATCGACACTGTAAATATGGCTACAGATATTATAATTCATGATGAAAAAGACAATGTAGGGGTAGTAGTTATTGATAAAATTAAACCTAAACAGGAATGTTCATGTTGGATTATGGAAAATGACAAAACAGTTAAGATTGAATCTATAAATGAAATTGAATTAGGTCATAAAATAGCAATGGTTGACCTAAATGAAGGTGATACTATTTTGAAATATGGTCATGATATTGGAAAAGTAGTTAAATCAATTAAAAAAGGTGAACATGTGCATGTTCATAATGTTAAAACGAAGAAATGGTAATATATGGAAATTCCAAAGAGTTTTTTAGGTTACAAAAGAGAAAATGGCAGAGCCGGTACTAGAAATCATGTTATAATCTTACCTGTTGATGACATTTCTAATGCTTGTGCCGAAGCGGTTGCAAATAATATAAAAGGTACAATAGCACTACCTCACTCATATGGAAGACTTCAATTTGGGGCAGATTTAGAATTACATTTTAGAACTATGATAGGAACAGGAAGTAACCCCAATGTGGCGGCAGTAATTGTAATCGGTATAGAACCTAAATGGACAAAGAAAATTGTTGATGGAATTGCTAAAACTGGAAAACCAGTTGAGGGTTTTCATATCGAAAGAACTGGTGATATTGGCACAGTTATGAAAGCATCTAAAAAAGCTCAAGAATTTGTAATGTGGGCTTCAGAAAAACAACGTGAAGAATGTCCAATTAGTGATTTATGGATTTCCGTAAAATGTGGTGAGTCTGATACAACTTCAGGTCTTGCTGCAAACCCAACAGTTGGAAATTTAATGGATAAACTTGAGCCATTAGGTGTTCATTTATGTTTCGGAGAAACTTCTGAACTTACAGGTGCTGAAAAGGTTTGTGCAACAAGAGGTGCAACAAAAGAAGCTTCTGATAAATTCATGAAGACTTGGAGTGCTTATAATGATTTCATTTTAAAAGAAGCAACTGATGATCTTTCAGAAAGTCAACCAACTGCAGGAAATATTGCTGGAGGTTTAACCACAATTGAAGAAAAAGCTTTTGGAAATTTTCAAAAAATAGGTTCTTGTAAATTCATAGATGTGTTAGAGCCAGCAGAAGAACCAAAAAAAGGTAAAGGTTTATATTTTATGGATACATCTTCAGCTGCAGCTGAGTGTGTAACTCTTCAAGCAGCTGCAGGTTTTAATATTCACCTATTTCCTACTGGTCAAGGAAATATTGTGGGTAACCCTATCGAACCAGTTATAAAATTAACAGCAAATCCTTTAACAGTTAAAGGAATGGGTGAACATATAGACTGCGATGTGTCAAAAATTCTTTCAAGAGAAATGAATATGTCTCAAGCAGGTGATGAGTTAATTAAAACAACCCTAAGAGTTGCTAACGGAAGATTAACTTGTGCAGAAGCTTTAGGTCATAAAGAGTTTGTAATGACAAAACTTTACAGAAGTGCCTAAATAATAATTTATCTAATGCTTAAAAAAAGAAATTTGGTAGTCATACCAGGTATAATTCTAGCTTTTGTTTTATACTCACTTTCTCAAGGCTTAAATAACGTTATTGGGATAGAGCTTTTAGGATATGATAAAAGTCCAATCTCTACAGCAATGATTGCTATAATAATTGGAATTATATTTGGAAATATTTTTCAAATAAGAGAGTCTTTTCAAAAAGGTTTATATTTTACTAGAGAGTATATATTAAAACTTGGTATTATTTGTCTTGGAATACAACTTAAACCATTTGAGTTTTTAGATTTTGGTAAAATTGCAATCCCTTTAATCATTATATGTATTTTAAGTGTTTTGATTGTAGTAAAACTTTTAATAAGAAAACTTAAAATACCTACAAGAATGGCTTATTTAATTTCTATTGGAAGTACTGTTTGCGGAACAACAGCCATTATAGCTACTGCTCCTTTAATTAAAGCTAACAAAAGTGAAGTAGCTTATGCAATAGCAAATATGACAATTTTTGGAATTCTTTCCATGTTAATATACCCTTATTTTGCAAATTTTTATTTTAATGCTGAACCTTTATTAGTTGGATTATTTTTAGGAACCGCTATTCACGAAACTTCACAAGTTGCCGCTGCGGGTTTGATTTATGATCAGCAATTTAATAGTCCCGAAACATTGAATTTCGCAACTATCACAAAACTAATAAGGAATACTTTTTTAGTAGTAATGATTCCTTTATTTTCTTTTCTATACAATAGAAACAAATCAAAAATTAAAAATTACTCATTAATAAATATTTTCCCTTATTTTGTTCTAGGTTTTATTTTATTAATTGTATTTAGAAATGTGGGAGATCAAATTTTTTTCACCGAAAATTCAATATATGTTTGGCAAAATGTTATATTAATAGTTACGGATGCTGCTAAAATATTCTTAAGTATGGCTATGGCAGCTATTGGTTTATCAACTAATATCAAAGATGTTAAATCTATGGGTTATAAGCCTTTTATTGTAGGATTTATTGCAATGATTACAGTTGGCTTTGTTAGTATAATTTCAATCCAATTATTAATATAAAAATATATGTATAAAATTGAAAATATTTTAATAACAGGTGGTGCTGGTTACATTGGTAGCCATATTGCAGAACGATTAGTTAAAAAAAAAAATATTATAATTTTAGATAATTTAATTACTGGACATAAAAGATTAATCAATAAAAAAGCTAAATTCATTAATGGAGACATTAAAGATAAAAGAAAATTAATAAAAATTATAAAAGATAATAATATTGATTCAATAATTCACTTAGCTGCTTTTCTTAATGTAAGAGAATCTGAAAAAAATAAAAAAAAATACTTTAAAAATAATATTAATGGTACTTTAAATTTAATACATGCTTGTAAGAACTCAACAGTAAAAAATATTATTTTTTCTTCTTCTTGTTCAGTGTATGGAAATGTTAAAGGGCCTGTTAATGAAAAAAAAAGACTTAATCCTCAAAACTATTATGCTTATACAAAGCTTAAGTCTGAAGAAATAATTAAAAAATTTTCAAAAAAATATAGATATCGATATGGAATTTTAAGATATTTCAATGTAGCTGGAGCTAGTCCATCTGGAAAAATTGGAGAAATTGAAGCTTCTCACGGGCATTTAATTAAGAATATAGCTATACAATCATTAAAATCAAAACCGGTTATTTCTATTTATGGGAATGATTACAGTACGAAAGATGGAACTTGTATAAGAGATTATATACATGTATCAGATTTAGTAGATATTCATATTAAAACTCTAAATTATGTTAATACAAAATCTAAATCTCTAGTTTTAAATTGTGGATATGGAAAGGGATATTCTGTTCTAGATATTATTAAAATTTTTAAAGAAACAAATAAAAATTTAATTGTAAAATATAAATCAAGAAGAATAGGTGATGTAGATAAGGTTTACGCAGATGTCAAAAAAATTAAATCAATTTTAAGATGGAAACCAAAATACAATAATATAAGAAAAATAATCAAAAGTTCTATTAAATGGGAGTCATTTTTATAACTTATATTAAATTTTAAAACCTGCAGATTTTGCATCTTTATAAAATGTCATTACAGTTTCTTGTGTTAATTGACTGAAAGATTTGCCAAATTTTTCAATTTTTTCAATTGTAGAAGGCGGAATAGTTATAATATGACAACCTAATTGTTTTGCCTGAATAAAGTTGTAAGGCTCTCTTACACTGGCCCATAAAATTTCAACATTTTTAAAATTTTTAGCTAAAGAAATACTCTTTTTGAATTCTGGAACAGGATCTTTTCCAGTATCTCCTGCTCGACCTGCAAATATTGAAATAATTACTTTTGATTTTTTATTAATATTTCTTAAAATTTTTTGTGTTTGTTTAAAGTTATAAACAGCCGTTATATTTAATTTAATATTCATATTATTTAATTCTTTAATAATTTTACCTGTAAAAATTCCTTTAGAATTTGTTACAGGTATTTTTACATATACATTTTTCCCCCATTGATTAATCTTCAAAGCCTGATTTTTCATATTTTTAAAATCATCGGCAAATACCTCTAATGAAACAGGTTTATTTTTACAAATTCTAAGTATTTTCTTTGAATAAGCTTCGTAATTTTTTGCTCCAGCTTTCTTCATTAAGCTTGGGTTAGTAGTAAATCCTTTGACAGATTTTTTTTTGTTAAATTTTCTGATTTTGCTCAGCTCAGCTATATCACAAAAGATTTTAATTTTTTTTTTCATATACTGAAATTGTTATTCAATTTTAATATTAAAAGCCAGTTATAATTTGTTTATTAATTATGCAGATTTTTGAAAATATTTTTTTCTTAAATTTGACAAAAATCTTCTAATGAATGCAGCTGATACTCCTAAGATTATTGCAGAAACAATTGAGAATAAGCCATATAAAATTGGTACTTCTAGAGATATTTTTTTAATAAACATTGATAATGGATTTAAATCATTAGCATCTATTTTTACAACTTCATTAACTGTATGTTCTGCAAAAAAAGTATCATAAGCTATAGCGATACCAACTATTAGTAGTAAAATAGCAAGAAGAGTTTTTAGTCCAGTGCTATCAACAGACTCACCAATTTTTTGTCCACACTGAACACCAATAATTGATCCCGTCACTAACATTAAAACTAAAATTAAATCAATAGATCCATAATTAAAAGAATGTAAAAAAGTTACAATCACACTTACAAAAATAGTAACAAATAAAGAAGTTCCAGGAATTAATTTTGTTGGCATACCAATTATGTAAATCATTGCTGGAACTAAAATAAAAGCACCACCGATACCCATTATAGCTGCAATAAATCCTACTATTAATCCAATAATGATTGGTGTAAATGCACTTTCGTACAATTTAGATTTTTTAAAACGCATCCTTAAAGGAAGGCCGTGAATCCAATAATGAACATGTAGTTTTTTTTTTGTTATAATTTTTTTTCTTGCTTTATCAATTTCACCAAGACCCTCTACGAGCATAGCAGTACCAATAATCGCAAGAATATACATATATGCTAATGATATAACTATATCAATTTTCCCAATTCCTTTAAAATATGTAAATGTCCAAATTCCTACTAAAGTTCCGATCGCACCTCCAATCACAATCATAAATCCCATTTTATAGTCGAGGGTATCTTTTAAATAATGGGTTGTTGAACCTGATACAGATGTAGCAAGAATATTATTTGCTTCATTAGCTACCGCATAAGTTGGTGGTACACCTAAAAAAATTAAAAAAGGTGTCATTAAAAAACCTCCACCTACTCCAAATAAACCTGAAAGAATACCTACTATTCCACTTAATGAAATAATTGCTAAAATATTTACTGAAACTTCTGCAACTGGTAAAAATACATCCATAAATAATTATTTAATGGATATTCCTGTAAAATATTATTGTCAATGAATAGATTTAATTAAATTTTATGAAAAATCTTTTTTAGGGAAAATTAATTTATAGATAATATAGTGCCTACTAAAATAACCCCCCAATAAGCACTTAATCCTACAATAACGCCTGTTTTTAGTTTATTTTTTTTTATTTCAGAGGGTAGGTTTTTAATTAAATTAGGCATTTAACCGTAATTAACATGAACAAAAAAATTGTCAAATCTTTACTTTAAATATCTTAAAAAAATTTGAGAAATAATGGATGAAATTAATAGATTGTAGCTCCAAAAACTTTTACTTCCTCACCCTCAATCCCAAGAACTAATCTACCTAGGAACTCTCCTTCTATCTCTTTACTTCTTTGTTTAAACAGTATTGTTATGTTTTTTCCTCTTCTGAGACATCCAAAAGCCTCGTAGTCTTCTTTAAGGCTTGTTAAAATCTTATTATTAGCCCATTGTTTACCTAGCTCTACTTCATTTGCCCCAAATAGCATTTGAGTTCCAAAATCCTTAGTAAAGCCTCCATAGTCTTTCATGTTAGATGACTTTATTAAATTGTCCCAAATAGGCTTTGCAATTGCAATAATCTCATCATCAGACTTATCTAGAAGATTCATAAATTATTTAAATTTTTATTAAGAAGCTTTTTTCTTCTCGTTTTCATCAACTATGTGGTATACTGGAACTTTTTCCATTGAGAACTTACCTGTTTTTGGGTCTCTCCTTGATACCGTTAAACAATGCCAATTTTCATCATCTAATTTCATATAATCACCTCTATAATAATATCCAGGCCAACGAGTTTCTTCTCTAAACATAGTGTGTTCTGTTACACATTGTGATGTTAGGGCTCTATGTTTTAATTCCCAAGCTCTCATCAATTGGTGATAATCCTCGGCTCCAACATTCTCTAAATCTTCTTGTAACCACTCTAGTAGTTCTAGGCCTCTTTTAAGCATATTAGCATTTGTCATATAATTGGTTGCTATTCCACCCACATACTCATCCATAATTCTTTGAAGTCTTTGTAAACCTTGAATTGGAGAAATAAAACTTGGTGAAACAGTACCTCCAGTAATTTCATTTTGACCAACTGTATAATTTTCTAGTGGCTTATATACTGCTTTTTTAAAGTCATCACATTGTTTATCTGTAACATTGATACCTTCTGCTTTTTTGTCTTGTATATACTTAACAGCTGCTTTTGCTGCTAATCGTCCTTCAGTAAAAGACCCTGATGAAAATTTATGAGCACTTCCACCCACTGTATCACCAGCTCCAAAAAGCCCATCGATAGTTAACATTCTATTATAGCCCCAAAAATATTCTGGTGGCGACAAATCCTCAGGTCCACTTACCCAAGCACCAGAACAAGTAGCATGAGAGCCCATAACATATGGTTCAGATGTAGTTAGTTCAGGATTAGTATATTTAGGATCAATATTTTGTGAAGCCCAAACAACTGCTTGTCCTACTGTCATACCTAAGAAATTTTCCCAACCTACAGTTTCTAAATGCGGATCTTGAAAAGCTTCTTTAGTAACCATTTGAATTGGTCCCCCACCAGCCATTGTTTCCTGGATGAATGCGTGATTTCTTAAACAAGTTGGAGTAGGATGGTGGTCAATGTACTCACCTACTAACTCTTTTGTTTGATCATACCACTTCTTCTCATAGTTTTCTCCATTTGCGTTTTGAGTATAAGTTTTTAAATGTAAAAAATAAGCTCCAACTGGTCCATAACCGTCTTTAAATCTACATAGAACAATTCTATTTTCCATTTGAGTCATTTTAGCCCCAGCTGCAATAGGTAATGCATATGCAGAACCATTACTCCATGGTGCATACCATGTTCTACCCATACCCTCACCAACTGCTCTTGGTTTAAAAATATGTGACGCTCCACCCGCTGCAACAATTACTGTTTTTGCTCTGAATACATGAAAGTCACCAGTTCTCATATTAAAACCAACTGCTCCACCTACTCTATTTTCTTGAGACTCGTCCATTAAAAGATGAGTAACCATAATTCTATTATAAATTTTGTCAGCTGACTTTTTAGCTGCTTCAGCGACAATAGGTTTGTAACTTTCACCATGTATCATAATTTGCCATTTACCTTCTCTAAGGTAACGACCTGTTTTCTCGTTTTTCATCATGGGTAAACCCCATTCGTCAAACATATGGACAGTTGAATCTACATGACGAGCCATATCATAACCTAAATCTTCTCTAACCATTCCCATTAAGTCATTACGTGCATATCTTACATGGTCTTCAGGTTGATTTTCATCCCACTGCATTCCCATATAACAATTTATTGCATATAACCCTTGAGCAACAGCTCCACTTCTATCTATATTTGCTTTTTCAACGCAAATTATTTTTAAATCTCTGCCCCAATGCCTAGCTTCGAAAGTGGCACCTGTTCCAGCCATTCCACCACCAACAACTAAAATATCACAATCTTCATAATGTGTTTTGTGTTTGGCCATTAATAATAAACTCCTTTTTTAAATGCACTCTTTTCAACTTTTGGTAATTCTTTATTAGTATTTAAACCTTCAGGTTCTGAATAAAGAATTTGAGAGTTTATTTCTCCTTGATTTGGTTTGTCACCATCGGCTAATTTTGGAATAAATTTACCCCAAGGCTTTGTTGTTATGGGAGAAACAAAATTTTTTGTAGTTCCATTTCTAAATTTTATTTTCCAAGAAATTGTTCCTTTTTCTTCTTCTCGTCTTACTCTAACGCTATGACCCATTGGTGCAAAATCAGCGTATCCTCTTACATCTATTGCATGATTGGGGCATGCTTTAACACATGAATAACATTCCCAACAAAAATTTGGTTCTATATTCTTTGCTCGTCTAATATTTTCATCTATGTGCATAATATCAGATGGACAAATATCTACGCAATGGCCACAGCCATCACAACGAGTCATATATACAAAAGTTGACATAATTTAATTTATTCCTTCTAAGTTCATATTAATAATGTTTTGGTTTTTCTCTACTTATACCTAATCCAAATTGTTTTGGGGCATCTGCTTCAGGCGGCAAATTGTCTCTGGAACCATCAGCTTCTGCCAAATTTTTTTGTAATGCAGCACCAGGTTTATAAAACATGTGCGCAAATTTAGACCAATATACACCTCCAAATAAAATTAAATTTGATACAATAAATAAAACTAAGAATACTTTATCATCCCATCTATCATTTAAATTTAAAGTCTGTAAATAAGACCAAACTAAACCAGTAAAAGAAGATGCGACAAGAGCAAGTACAAATAAGTCTGCTTTAATTATTCTGTACCAAGGTTGAGCTTCAGAATAAACATCTACTCTTAAAAAAAACCAAAACCAACCTCCTCCAACAACTGTCATTATGGCACCAACATGCCAAATGATAGGCCATAAAGATGGTGTTTCTGCATCTGTACTTGAGTAACAGAAAATCATGATTGCAGATCCTAACCAGAATAAAATTGTTCCATACATTCCAAGTAAATGAGCTACCCTTCGTTTACCCGCGCCTAGCTCAGATGTTGTAGCTATATCGCTTACAATAGTTTTGGAAATTACAGCTAATCTTTCTCCATTGCTTAAAGTTTTTGTTGCAGATAATTTTGCTTTTTTTGCATTTTGGAAAAAATACTTAACATTTTTTTTATGGATTATATCTAAAAGAGTTCCAATTATAATTAATAAGACCATCGCTACGACAAACGCTTGCATATATATTGGTGAGACTGTTTGTGCTAATATTGAGAATGGATTTACAGTTAACATCATGATTTTTCTTTACCCTTAGATGAAAGTTTTTAGTATAGATGGGAAAATAGATCAACCATTATATCTAGGACAATTCTTGATGGCTTTTGTATAAATTTTGGACAAAAATCTGTAATTTTTTATACTTTTTCTTTTCCAATCAGTTTTATCAATGCGATTTACAGAAACTACTCCTTTGCCAGACCCAATAATTACGATTTCATCATAATTTTTGAGAGAATCGATGGAAATATTTTTTTTCTTAATTTTTTTTAATTTTCTTGAAAAAAATTTATAAGTTGTTCCTTCGTAAAAATTCTTAATAGGAGAATATATCTTTTTGCCCTGAAAAAAAAGAAGATTAGATGTTCCAGTTTCTAATATTTTTTTTTCTTTATACAATGCAATATCACTTTTACTTGTATCTAATTTTTTAAGAAAATTTAAAATTTTTTTATATTTTAGATTCTTATACTTAGGATCAATTCTTTGATAATTAACTAATTTAAGTGAAAAATTTGATTTTGGTTTAATTCTTTTTCTTAAAGATATTGAAATAATTTTCTTATTTATAGCAACTCTTAAAAGATGATCATAAGTTTTATTTTTTGACAAATTAATATTAATAAGGCTAATAATTTTTTTTTTTAAATTTTTTCTATCTAGTCTATAAATTCTAATTGATTTCATTAGATTGTTAATATGATCTTTAAAAAATAGAATTTTTTTATTTTTTCCAATAACTCTCATAGTAGTAAAAACTCCATAAGAGTTCCAAAGATCATTAAATTTTATTTCTTTAAGATCTTTTTGTAGATAAGATTTTTTTAATAATAAAGTCACCATTTTTTGTTAAAAAAGATTCTGGATGAAATTGAAATCCATAAATATCATTTTTTATGTCCTCAAAAGCCATTGCTACATTAGTTTTGTAACATCTCATAGTTATTTTAATGTTTTCAGACTTGTAAGGTTCATGTAATTTTAAAGAATGATACCTCCCAACATGAAATATCTTATTTTTTTTAAATAAATTACTCTTAGATGTAATTTTTATTTTTGACTGGTATCCGTGATAAATTTTTTTTTGCTGAATTATTTTACCATTTTCACAAAATAATATTAACTGATACCCAAGACAAACACCTATTATTTTCTTTTTTCCCTTAAATTTTTTATAAATTCTAGAAGTTAAAGGATAATCTTTTGGAGAACCAGGCCCTGGCGAAAAAACTATCGTATCAGATTGATTAATTCTTTTTTCATCAATCTCATAATAATTTGAACAATAAACTTTATCAAATTTTGAAAATTGATGTACAACATTCCAAGTAAATGAGTCTTGATGATCAATTATATAGATCATTTAAATAGCTCCAATAATGATTTTGCTTTAATAAAATTTTCATTAAATTCTTTTTTTGCAGAACTATCAAGTACCACACCAGACGCAGCAGATATTTCTGAAGTTTTTTTAAAATTAAGGATTGACCTTATAATTATATTAAATCTCATATCATGATTAAATTTTATATAACCAAAACTTCCAGTGAATATATTTCTATCCTCTTTTTCTTGATTATTTAATAGTTCTAGGGTTCTAATTTTTGGACATCCAATTACAGATCCTCCCGGCATCATAGATGTAATAATTTCTTTAATTGATATATTTTTTTTTAGAATTCCTTTAATTGAAGTAACATAGTGAAATAAGTGTTTATATTCCTCCACAAATTTTTGTTTTAAAATTTTAACACTACCTGGCTTACAAATTCTTGATAAATCGTTTCTTTCCATATCTACAATCATATTGTGCTCTTTAGTTTCTTTATTATTATTCTTAAAAAAATTTAGAGCCTTTTTAATATTTAATTTGAAATTTTTTTTTAAAGTTCCTGCAATAGGCTTAGTGATTATTTTATTTCCAGATCTATTAATCAATGTTTCAGGAGAACAGCTGACAATAGAATAATTCTTGTCTCTAATCATGAAAGACTCTGGTGCAGCATTTACTTTCATTAATTTCCAAAAAAAATTTATTGGGTTTATTTTGGAATGATTTTTATATTTAGTGCATATTTTAATTTGGTATGTTTCACCTTGTTTTATTTTTTTGGAAAAAATATTGAATATCTTATTGTATTTTTCATAGTCTATATTCATTTTAAATGACGAAAGAATCTGTGTTTTATTAAATAAAGTTTTAAAATTGAATCTTTTAAGTGTAGAAATAACTTTTATATCTTTTCTAATTTTTATAATAGTTTCAGGTTTATAAAATACACCTTTATAAAAATTAATCTTTTTTTGATTCTTAATTTTTATATTCAGTAAATTACATAATATTTCATAACCAAAAAAACCGATATACAAATCAGTTTCCTTACTAATTTTTTTTTTTTTAAATTTATTTAGAAATTTGTTGATATTACGATTATTTAAAATAATTTTTTTTGAAAAATCAGTATAAATATTATACCCATCTTTTTCTTTATAAATTATCATTGCCTTATCTGATTGATAAAGTTTTTCCAAAAATGGATTAAATTTAAATTTATGCTTTTTGTAATCTCTCAACTGGCTGCTCTTTTATTGGTAAATGTATTAAACCAGCAAATATAGACAATGCAATTGCCAAATACCACGCATAATCATAAGAACCATACAGGTCATAGAATAAACCACCTAGGTAAGCTCCAAAAAACGATCCAATTTGATGACTTAGAAAAACTAATCCATACAATAAACCTAAATATCTTGTTCCAAATATGTGCGCTACAATTCCACTTGTAGCTGGAACTGTTGATAACCATAGTATTCCGAAACTTGCTCCAAATATAATTGAACTGATAGTACTTGGTGGAGTAAAAATAAATAAACAAATAGAAATTCCTCTTAAAAAATAAATACAACTTAAAATAATTTTTTTACTTTTTTTTGAGGACAAATAACCACTTGCTAATGAACCTATAATATTAAAAAACCCTATCAATGATAAAATCATAGCAGCAGTCCAATCCTCTAGTCCTCTATCAATTACATATTTTGGGACATGAGTACCAACTAATGTAATATGAAAACCACACACAAAAAAACCTGAAGTTAAAAGTATATAACTTTTATTTTGAAACGCTTCTTTAAGAGCTTGAAGAGTGCTTTGTTCATATACATTTTTTTCAATTTTATTTATTTCTGGTGATCTAACAAAAAAAGCTACAACAAAACCAATTGTTAAAAAGATCATAAAATAAAATAATGTTTCAATCCAACCGTTATTTTCTAAAGAATAATTTGTATACAAAGGAGATAAAAAATAACCAAATGAACCTACTGCTGTAACTATACTCATTGCAATTGTTCTGTTAGATAATGGAAAATGTTTTCCTACCATTGACATAGGAATACTTATTGCTGTACCACCACAACCAATTCCTACTAAAACACCCAAAGCAATTTGAAAATAAATGCCTGTATTAGGACCATTGTATAAAAAAAAGACACCTAAGACATAGAATATAAATGCAAGACTAATAGCTTTATGCCCTCCATATTTATCAGCTATAGCTCCGAATATTGGGCCTGATAAACCCCAACCTAACATTTGAATACCTATAGCTAATCCAAACTCTGTATTTGAAATACCTAGATCAAGATTGAAATCCATAAAAAACATTCCAAAAACCTGTCTTACGCTTAAAGATATAAAAACAACCGATGAAGCGGCAATAAGAGTTGTTAATGCTAATTTATTTTGAAAAAATTTTTCAGTATTCATTTTAAATACTTAATAGATTTTCTTAAATCATTAATTAAATCCTTAGGATCTTCCAAGCCAATATGAAGTCTTACTAAATGTTCATCTTTATTTAATTTTAAAAATTTTCTATTTCCTTGTTCTCTTTTATCTTGGTATAAAGCTAAACTTTCAAATCCTCCCCAACTATAGCCATAACCAAATAATTTTAGAGAATTAACAAATTTAATTACCGAATTCTTATTTTTTGCTTTAATTTTAAGACCCATTAACCCTGATGCACCAGAATAATATTTTTTCCACATTCTAAAATTAAAAGAATCTTTTTTATGAGGATACAAAAGTTTAATATTTTTATATTTTGATAAAAATTCAGAAACTTGTTTAGCATTTTTTTCGTGTTTATCTAAACGAACATCTAAAGTTCTTAAACCACGAGTAATTAAATAAGCATCATCCGGTCCAAGCCTTAATCCCGTAACTTTATTAGTTTTATCAACTTCTTTAAAAACTTTTTTATTAACAGCAAGACTGCCACCCATAACATCAGAATGACCCGAATAATATTTCGTAGCTGATACAATTGACATATCAAAACCTAGTTTTATAGGTTTTAGAAAATATGGAGTGCCCCAAGTATTATCAATTGCGGTTAAGATCTTTTTCTTTTTTGCTATCAATAATATCTTACCTAAATCTTGAAAATCAAATGAATTACTTCCAGGATTTTCAACAAAAATTAATTTAGTCTTATTAGTAATTTTTTTTTCTAAAGTTTTTAAATCATGTGGATTATAAAAATAAGTTTTAATATTAAACTCTTTTAAAAAATCTTCTGTTAAAACTCTTGTAGGATTATAAGTTGGATCAGAAACTATTATTTCGTCCCCTGGTCTTACAACGCTAAAAATTGCTAAAAAAACTGCTCCAAATCCAGTTGGTGTCAAAAATACATGATAAGATTCCTCAATTTCATTTAATATTTTTGATAGAATGTGAGTGGTCGATGTGCCTTGTCTTCCATAATCAAAATATCCTCCAGTTGGATTTTTTTTAGCCTTATCTTGCATTTTTCTAATATCTTGTAATGTTTTAAAAATAATAGTCGAAGCTCTGACAACAGGAGGGTTAACTGACTGATTATGGTAGTCTTTAGCAGTATGTTTTAAAAATGTTTTGAAAGATTTTGACATAAAAAAATTGATAAGTTCATTTGAGAATGCTATATCCCTGCATTAACGTCAATAAAATTATAAATATAATATTATGGGATATCCAAAAAAACATAGAGGCCGAAGAAAACAGGGTTCTAAAAAGAGAAGAGCTAAAAGAAAAAGTAAGAAAAAATAGTTTATCTGATGGATTACATCAAGAAAGCTAAGTTTATAAGCATTTGGATATTTGTAGTTCCATTTTTAGCTATCAATGCTTGTTTAATATTAATTACTCAATTTCATGAATTATTTCCTGACCCAGCATCAGTTATACATTGGACGTTTCCATATATTGATGGAGGTGCTTCAATAAGCAGGACAGCTAGACCATATCCAAGTTGGCTAATATTTAAACCTGCTATGTTCTTTACCTCATATCTGCTTATAAAATATTGGATCTACAACAGAAGTATAATTAAATTTTTTAACAGTGAACATAAATATATAAAAAGAATTTTTAATTTTGGTGTTGCTTCTGCAATATTTTTAACTCTTCATTCAATTTTTCTGGGTATAAAATTTGATTATGACTTATATAAACTTTTTAGAAGATTAGTGTTACTTTCATTTATTATCTTTGAATTAATAGCCCAAGCCTATCTGGTTGCAACATTTTACTCCTTTAGAGAAAAATTATTACCTTACATAAATCCTAATATATTGAAAGTTAAGTTAATTTTAGTTTCAGTTCTTATTATTGTTGCTACAATTAGTATTCCCATAATTAGTTTACCAGGCAATGATTTTTTGGGATTCAATTTAAAGTTTTTCAAACATGCTTTGGAATGGGATTACTTTCTAGGAATTATAAGTTTTTATTTGCTAACTTTTTTTATGTGGAAAAATAAGTTAAAATAGAATAGATAATAATTTCCATGAAAAAAATATTAATTTCTTCATTTGTTTTTGTCATATTGTTTAACAATAAAGCATTTGCATATCTTGATCCCGGAACTGGAAGTATAATATTACAAGCAATCTTAGGTGCGATAGCAGCTGGCGCAACCTGGTGTTCAATGTACTGGCAGAAAGTAAAAAATTTTTTTAGTAAAAAAACTAAAAAAAAAGATGAAGACATTAAGGGCTAATTTAATTTTATTTTTTAATATATAGTGATCCAAAATTATATAGATTTAAAAAAAATAAATTTCTTAATCTTTATTTCATTTTTTCCTAACTTTATTTTTAGATCTAATTTAAATTTTAATGAAATAATTTATACCCTTATTATCTTTATCGCTCCTATTTTGTTTATTAATTATTTTTTGATAAAAAAAAATATTTTCAATAATTTTTTTTTTAGTTTTTATATAGCTATATTAATAATTTTTGGAATTGATAATCACTTAGGTCTTTGGAATGGATTTATATTACCTTTCAAACATGATTTCATAGATTTTTTTGGAATACTTTACATACCTGGAATAATTTTATTTTTAACTTTATCTTTAATCACGGGTTATCTAATTTTTATCGGTAAAGATAAATTTTATAAAATTATTTTAGTTTTTTTATGTACTATTTTTATTTTTGGGATTATTGATCAAACAAAATCATTTCAAGGAGTTATTAGTTTTAAAAATGATATTAATAAAGAATATTCAAAAACTGATATTGTAATAGTTTTTGATGAGATGGCAGGTATCAATAGTTTTGAGAGCAAAAATGATGTTTCACCTACTGCTAGTGATTATATCAAAAAATTTTTTAAAAAACATAATTTTGAATTTTATACTGATGTAGAATCTCTTTCTAGAAACACTGCTGCATCTATGTCAGCATTAGTAAATTTTTCCCAAGATATTACAATAAGAGAACGTGTTCTAAAAAAATCACCTAACTATTTTATAGAATACGAGCTTAAGGAAAATAGACTTTTTAATAAATATGAAAGTGTTAGCATATTTCAAAATACTCATATTGATTTTTGTAATTTTAAAAATATTTCAAAATGTGAAAGTTATAATCCGTTTTTAGAAAAAGAATACTTAAAAGGTTTTAAAGATAATTTTTTTACTAAAATTGTTTCTATTTGGAAATTAAATGGTTCCATTTCATCAATAATTTTATGGAGATCTTTAAGGCAACTTAGGCTTATAGATAGTATTTTAGAACCTGAAGGACATAAAATTTCTTTTCCAAATTTATTTAATTCTTTGAAGGTTGACATTATTTCAAAAAAATATGATTTTATTTTTATACATACTCTTGTTCCACATAGGCCTTATGGTTTTGATGCTGAATGTAATTATGATGGAAGATTATCTTTAACAAATAGATTTTTTAGTGTACCAAAAATGGTGAAGCAACATAATATTGAAAGAAAATGTACTTTTTTTTATTTAGATAATTTTTTAGAAGATTTAAAAGAAAATAATATTATCGACTCTATTAATTTAACTATTTTATCTGATCATGGTTCAAGAATTCAAAGAACAAAAGATAGTGATTTACCATCAATTTTTGCATTTAAAAATGATAAGACCATCTATAAAGAAATTAAAAAAAAAATGATATTACATAACTTATTTATTGAACATCTTAAATAAATTTTGAAATAATAATTAAATAAATCATCCCTGTATCCAACCACCTCCCAAAACTTTATACCCTTGGTTATTTTTTGAATAAAATACACACGCTTGCCCTGGAGCTATTCCATATTCTTCTTCTAATAAATTCACTTTTGCTGAAGTATTTTTAAGATCTATTTTGGCTTTAATGAGTCTTCCAGTAGACCTTACTTTAACAAATAATTCTTTTTTAAAATCATCTTTATTGTTAGTTATTATATTTATATCTTTCAAACTAATTTGAGTTTTTACCAAATTTTCTTTACTACCTACTGTAATTTCATTTTTATTTGCATTTATATTTACAACATACAAAGGAATTTTATCTGAAACACCAATTCCTTTCCTTTGACCGATTGTATAATTGATTATTCCATTATGAACTCCAATTACTTCACCTTTCATATTTTTTATATTACCTTTGTTAAATGAATTTGGTCTTAATTTTTCTATAACAGAGACATAATCACCATTAGGCACAAAGCATATATCTTGACTATCAGGTTTATCTGCAACATTAAGATCAAGTTTTCTAGCAATATTTCTTGTTTCATTTTTTAAAAGACCACCTAAAGGAAATCTTAAAAAATTTAATTGATCTTTAGTTGTATTAAATAAGAAATAGCTCTGATCTCTATTTAAGTCTATTCCTCGGTACATTTCTGTATTATTTTTTTCAGTTACACTTTTAACATAATGACCTGTAACTAAAGCATCAGCTTTTAGTCTTTTTGCTTCATCGAGTAAATCCTTAAATTTTACAGTTTTGTTACACTGAACACATGGTATAGGTGTCTCGCCTTTTAAATAGCTATCTACGAAATTATTTATAACACCTTCTTTAAATTTATTTTGATAGTATAGAATTCTATGCTCAATATTTAATTTATCAGCCACCCTTTTGGCATCCATGATATCTTGGCCTGCACAACACTGTTTAGATTGAGATATTTGTTTAGAGTCATCATAAAGTTTTAAAGTTATTCCAATAACTTGGTAACCTTCGCTCTTCATCATAGCGGCAACTGTTGAAGAGTCTACGCCTCCTGACATTGCGACAACAATCAAAGTGTCTTTAGGTTCTTTTGCTATTCCAATAGAATTCAATTTTGTCATAATTAATGATATTTATTATTATATTCTATATAAGTAAATTAAATGATTTTAGATTATGAACCAGGTGATAAAGTAACTTATCCAGACAAAAAAAGTTGGGGTATTGGGCAAGTTCAATCAATAATTAACGGTAAAGTTACAATAAATTTTGAAAATGCTGGAAAAAAAGTAATTAATGCTAAAATTATTACATTAAAAA
The DNA here is from genome assembly GCA_902552705.1 of uncultured Pelagibacteraceae bacterium. Lineage (GTDB taxonomy): Bacteria > Pseudomonadota > Alphaproteobacteria > Pelagibacterales > Pelagibacteraceae > Pelagibacter. Next base: position 9,503 of record CACDHZ010000011.1, on the reverse strand, counting down.
AAGTTAATAAATGAATATCGAGGAAACTAAAAAAATAACACTATCATTATTAGAAACTTTTAATAAAGCTGGCAGTATTTGTTTGAGTTTAAGAAAAGCTGGATTAAAAAAAGAAAATAAATCTGATAATACTCCAGTAAGCAATGCTGATATTGAAGTAAATAAAATTTTAACTGAAAAAATTTCTGAAATAACTCCTAATATCACAATAATTTCTGAAGAAACTTCTGCTAATAAAAATGAAAAAAATTTAAAAAATTTTTGGTTAATTGATCCAATAGATGGTACTAGAGATTATATTGATAATAAGGATGAGTTTACTATAAATGCAGCCTTAATATTAAATAATAAACCTGCTGTAGGAATAATTAATGCACCAGCAAAAAACAGAATTTTTTATTCATATGCTACTTCAAACAGTTATGAATTAATTAATAAACAAGAAATTCAATTAATTAATAAAAAAAAAAATTATAAAGAAATAAAAGCTGTCAGTTATTCTAATGAATTAAAGCCTGAAATTTTAGCAATTCATAAGAAATTTAAAGTTCAATCATATCAAAAAATGAAAAGTTCTCTAAAGTTTTGTGTTATTGCAGCAGGAGAATTTGATCTTTACGCTGCTGAACCAAGAGCTTTTGAGTGGGATATCGCGGCTGGACATGCAATATTAATTCATTCGGGTGGACAATTAACAGACTTCGATGGTAATGAAATTCACTATGGAAAACCAAATTTCAGAAATCCAAGTATAATTTTAAAAAGTAAAAATATAGTTTAATGGACAATCAATTAAAAATTATATTAATCATAATAGTATCAGTATCTATATTTGGCTTATTAGTTTTTGTTTTTGTAAAAAACTATATAAAAAATAAAATAGATTTACTTGTAAAAAAAGAAAATAAAAAAAATAATTAAATTAATTTTATAATTTTGATATAATCATCTTTATCAATATCCATTATTCTTTTCGAAGTTTCAAAATCAAAACCGTTTCTTGCAAGAAGAGAAATATCTTTTTTGTAAAATAATGATCTATTGTCTTCATTTCTCGCAGGTCCAATCTTTTTTTTTTTACAAATTTTTATACCTGAAAAAAAATCTTGATCAGAATTTTCTTCTTTAATTTTATCAATGGCTTCGTTAATGTAATTTTTCTTAATCCCTTTGTTAAAAAGGTAACTTCTTATTTTATTAATAGAGCTCCCCCTTTGTATTAAGTTTCTTGATTTACTTTCTGAGTAAAATTTATCACTAATAAACTTACCCTTTTCAAGGTCAGCTAAAACAACATCAATCAAATCTGTTATATCTTGTTTTTTTACATTAGATACTTTTGTTCTAAGGTATTTTTTTAAAAGATAAGTCCTTAATTGTTGTTTTGAAGGAGCATATTTTTCTATATAAGCATAAGAAAATTTTCTCATTTCCTCAATTGTAATTTCTAAAGTTTTTTTTCTATTTCTTATAGGAATCATGATATCTTGTAATATAATACACAAAAAATGATCGAACAAATTTATACATTCTTTAATATTGAAATGACTTATCTTTGGTTAAATTTAGGTGTTTTACCTTTTTGGTTTTTATTAATTTTTTTTCCAAATTCTAGAATATCTAAATTTTTTGTCATTTCAATTTTTCCTATATTTATTTTAAGCTTAATATACGCATATTTACTTTATATTTCTTTTTCAGATGGTTATGATTTTTTACAAAATTTTAAACTTTATCTAGGATTAAATGAGCTTTCAAAATTGTTTGAAAAACATAACTTTTTAATTATATTTTGGACTCATTTTTTAACGATAAATTTATTTTGTGGTGCGTGGATAGTTAAAGACTCTCAAATATTTAATATTAATAAATTTCTAGTATTTTTACCACTTGTAATTACTTATTTAATTGGTCCTATTGGATTGTTTTTTTATTGGTTAATAAGAATTTTTTATGCAAAAAAAATAACCATTTATGACTAAATCAATAGACTTTTATTTTGATTTTATAAGTCCTTATGCTTACTTAGCTCATAACAAAATAAAAGTTATAAAGAAACAGGAAAATATCAATTTTACTTATAAACCAATTTTACTTGGTGGTCTTCATAATCTGCAAGGAATATCTCCTCCGGCTTTTAATAAATCAAAATTAAAACATATGATAGATGACTGTAAATTAATTGCAAAAAAAAATAATTTTGACTTCGTTTGGAATAGCAAATTTCCCTTAAATTCATTAAATTTAATGCGTGGATATCTTTTTATTAACTCTAATAATAAAGATTTGTATTTAAATAAAATATTTAAAGCTTACTGGAAACAAAATCTTGATATAACTAATGATGAAATATTAATAGATATTCTTAAGGAGTGTAAAATTGATAAAAATAATTTTTTAGAAGGAATAAAGAATATACAAATAAAAAATAAATTAAAAAAAATAACTCAAGAGGCTCACGATAAAGACATTTTTGGAGCTCCTACATTTGTAGTAAATAACAAAATATTTTGGGGACAAGATAGGTTGGAATTTGCTTTGGAAGAATACAATAAATAATTTAAATAATTTTAAAATTACTTTGACTGATTGCTGCAAATCCACCATCAATATGCGAAACCTTTTCAAATCCCATTTCTTTTAAAGATTTAGCAGCAAGTGCAGATCTCAATCCTCCAGCACAAAATAAAACCAATTCTTTATTCATGTCTAATTTGCCACTCTTAAAATAAGGGCTTTCTGGATCTAACCAGAACTCCAACATTCCTCTAGGTATATGGTTTGATCCCTCTACTCTGCCAGTTTTATCTAATTCTCCTTTTTCTCTAATATCAATTAAATTGCATTTTCCATTATTAGACAGTTTATAAGCTTCATTTGGAGTAATAGTCTTTACTTCTTTAAGTGCATTTTCTACTAATTCAGATGATGATTTAATTTTCATTTTTTTAATTCTTTAAGTTAAAAAATTGTATAATACAATAATATTCCAATATATGAAAAATAAAACATTAAGTCAAAAAAAGTCATTTTTAAATAAATTTTTTATAAAGCTAATTAGAAAATTCGGATATGAGGTTATAGATCAAGCAAATTTAAATATTCCAACTAAAGAACTAAACATAAATGAAAACTTAAGCCAAAGTGGAAAACAATCAATTAGTATACCTCTTGGAAAAACTGAAATAACAAGAAAAGTAAAAAGTTTAACTATAATTATAAGATCCTATACTTTTGGTGATGTTGATAATGATAAAGTCATGTTAGATCAAAATAAAAAGCGAATATTTGATTTACCCAAAATTGAATATACTCTAAGAACTATTAGATCAATTATTAAATCTTCTGAATTAGCAAAAGAATATTTTAAAGATGTTGATATCAAAATAATAATTACTGATGATAAATCAAATAAAGAAAATTTATTAAAGATCAAAGAAATTTTAAAAGTAAGTAATTTAAGAACTGAACTTATAAATCTTAAAGAAAATGAGTTTGATGACCAAATCAAAACTATCGATATAGAAGGAAAAAATATCTCAAAAAATATGATTTCTAATATGAGAAATTTATATAAATCTATAAAAATTGTTGAAAATGAAGATGCGGATCTATTTTATTTTTTAGAAGATGATTACATTCATAAAAAAGAGGCTATTACTGAAATGCTATTTACTTATGAAAAAATTAGTTCTCAATTAAACCAGGAACTTTTTTTATGTCCAGCTGATTACCCTTATTTATACTCATCAATTGACAATTCTAAAATCTTTTTTGGAAATATGATGCATTGGCGTTCTGTTAATGAGTCTTTATTAACTTTTTTAACTAGTAAAAAAATGATTAATAAATACCTTAAAGAATTTAAATTAATGTCAACTGTAAGGCATCATCCAATGGAACTTAAACTACACGAAATATACAAAAAAGAATATTGTCTTTCTCCTGTACCTTCTTTAGCTATGCATGCTACCAATATAAACTCAATATATGGTTTACCTCCAAACTTTAATTGGAAAAAAATTTGGGATGAGAATGAATGATTAATATAAAAAAAATAGTCCCGTTAGGGACTATTTTCAACTTTTAGAGGGATAAAATATTTAATTTTTAAGGGACACTCTGTGGGTAGATCAAAACAAAGTATCCCTTTATCCTAGGATTAGTCTCTTATTGCGTAAGCAATTACACCTGTCTCCGTTACATCGGTACCTTTAGTCTCTCCTTCTTTACTTAATCTGATACCAATTGTAGCTTTCATTATTGACCAAATAATAAACGCGACAACAAATACAAAAGCGTTTATTGAAATGACACCAAGAACCTGTGCAACAAATGAAACATCAGAATTTGTGATTGGTACAGCTAATGTTCCCCAAATACCTGCAAATAAGTGAGCTGGTATCGCGCCTACTACATCATCAATTTTTAATGAAAATAATAGTTTTGTTCCATAAACTACAATTACACCACCTACAGCACCAATTAAGATTGCTGCTAGAGGTGAAGGCATTAATGGTTCAGCGGTAATTGCTACTAATCCACCAATACATCCGTTTAACATTTGTATAACGTCAGTTTTACCAAATCCTAATCTAGTTACAAAAGCTGCTGCCATTACTCCACCAGCTCCTGCTAAGAATGTATTAATAAAAATAGTTGAAACTGCAATTGCGTCATCTGCTGTTCCCATAGCTAATTGTGAGCCACCATTAAATCCAAACCAACCTAACCATAAAATAAATATTCCTATTGTTATTAATGGAATTGATGAAGCTGCAAATGGCTTTAGAGGTGCTGGAGCCCCAGATTTAGTAAATCTTCCTAATCTAGGCCCTAAAATAATTGCACCTGCTAATGCTGCTGCACCACCAGTTGAGTGAACAAGTGTAGATCCTGCAAAGTCTGAGAATCCTGCGGCAGCTAACCAGCCACCTCCCCACTGCCAACCCATTACGATTGGATATATAATTCCAGATAAAATTGCTGCAAATAAGAAAAATGGCCATAACTTTATTCTTTCAGCCAAAGTTCCTGAAACAATTGAAACTGTTGTTGCACAGAAAACCATTTGGAAATACCAATCTGAACCATCAGAATATCCAGTATCCACTGCACTAGAATCAGACCAAGGTGTAAAACTACCAATATAGCCACCTTCTGGAATTCCATATGCAAGATTATATCCAACCATCCAGAACATAATTCCAGCTATTGAAAATAATCCTATATTTTTTGCACAAATTACAGATACACTTTTAGAAGTTACGCTTCCTGCTTCAAGCATTGCAAATCCAGCAGCCATAAACATGACTAAAAATCCACAAATTAAGAATAGAAGAGTATTAAAAATGAATCCAACTTCAGCAGAAACTGTTGTCTCTGCCATTCCTGCACTACTCATGTTTAATAAAAATATTAAACTAAAAATAAATGCATATACTTTTTTTAAAAATTTATTCATAATTCTCCCTTGTTAAAAGACTTTTATAATTTGATAAATTTCTAAAACTAACGTTTATTGGGAAAATTGGGTATGCAGAATTTGCATATAGTAACAGCCTTATTACATTTCTGTAAAAGGCTGTTATTTAACTTAAACTGTATTACTTATTAAATATTTCTTTAAGCGCTTTAGCTGGTAAAAATTTTACTTTTTGAGAAGCAGCTATTTGGATTTGTTCCCCGGTTCTTGGGTTTCTTCCAACTCTTGCTTTTCTCTTTGCTACTTTGTAAGTACCAAATCCTGCAATTTTCACTGTATCATCACCTTTTAAAGCGTCCAAAATAGTGTTCGTAATCGTATCAAATGTACGTTCTGCATCAGCTTTACTTAGGTTTAAAGACCCTGAAAGTTGAGTTACTAATTGTTTTTTATTCATTTTTTGGCTCCGGTTTTATTGGTTATTTTCTCATAATTGACATAAAAGCCTATAAATCAAGCATTTTATTAGTGTTTATATAAATAATTAACACAATATATTGTGATTCTTCAAATAAACGTTGATTTATAAGGATTTTTTTAAATTTTAAAATATTCTCAATTAAAACAATCCTAAGTCCTTTAGATCATTAAAGGTTGTAAAGAACATTAATGATAAGAGTAAAAACATACCGATTCGAAAAAAACCCTCCTGGGTTTTTTGTGATAAAGGACGACCTAAAACTTTTTCAAACGCATAAAACATTAAATGTCCTCCATCTAACATCGGTATTGGAAAAAGGTTTATCAAACCAAGACTTATAGAAATGTAAGCCATCATACTAATAAATGCCATTACCCCAAACTCAGCAACTTGACCAGAAATTTTAGCAATTCTAATTGGTCCACCTAATTGAGAAGTGTCAGCTTTACCAATTATCATTCCACCAATATATTTTAAGGAAGAAATACTTACGTAATAAACTTCGTAGACCGCATAATAGATTGCTTTAGCTGGGCCTAATTTTATATGATTTATCTCATTATTATAAGCACCTAATTTAATTCCAACCATTCTTTTATTGATTTTGTTACCAAGATTATCTTCACTTAAAATCATATTGGGCTTTATTTTAAGCAATAATTCATCGTAAGAACGTTTAACCTTAAAATCAATAATGTCAGAAGTTGACATTGTAATATACTTAGAAACATCCATAATACTTTTCACTTTGTTTCCATCAATTTCTAAAATTATATCGTTTTGTTTTAACCCACCGATCATGGCAGGGCTATCTTTTTGAACTTCATTGATTACAGCTGGAGTAAAATCTTTTCCTATAAAAGTATAAATTGAAAAAAATATAACTAAAGCTAATAAGAAATTGGCAAGTGGTCCTCCAAAAACTATTAAAACTCTTTGATATAAAGGTTTTAAAATAAATAATTTTTCTCTGTCTTCTGCTTTATATTTTTCAATAATTTTTTCTTGATCAGCTTGTGAAAAAACATTTCGGTCACCAAAAAATTTTACATAACCTCCAAGTGGTATCCAGCATATTTTCCATCTTGTGCCAGATTTATCATTCCATCCAAAAATTTCTTTACCAAAACCAATTGAAAAATCAGTAACACCTACACCATATTTTTTTGCAAAATAATAATGACCATATTCATGTATAAATACTACAACTAAAATTAATAACAAAAATGGAAGAATATAACTCAACATAAAATTTTATTTTTTTTCCTTAAAATCTATACCATATTCAGATCTTGGCCCTTTACGCAATCCAAAAGGTCCAGAAATAAAAAGTGTTAGTGGTTTTGTATTTTTCTTTAAATCTACCCGGTGTAATGTATTTGAAGATCTAAAACCGATATAACCTGCTGGTCGCCAAAATTTTCCTTCTTTTAATGTCTCCCAATAACCGTCTCTTAGTATTATAGTTATAAAAGGGAAAGTATGATTATGAACTCCTTCACCATGATCATCTGCTAACATCTCGTGTATAAGAATATTAAAAGGAAACCATTTAGGTCTATGTCTCATTAAGATATAATATCTATTCATCCACGGTTTTGCTTCATTAAATTTTGGATGTGAAGGTCCACGATCTAAAACTACTTTTTTTCTACCTATTTTTTCAAGAAATTTTAAAATCATCTAATCTAATTTAATAATTGCATCTTCTTTAATTAAAAATAAGTTTTTATTTAAAATAAATGGCCTAGAAATTTGATTACTATCTATTTTGATAATTGACTTTGTTTTACCAGTCTCTATATCAACAACAAATAATTTACCCATATTAGTTGTTAAATATATATTTTTTGAAGCAACAACAAAGCCAACTGGTAAAAAATTATTTTTTCTAATTGTCTCTTTTGGGGGTATATAAAACCTACTATCTTCTGGAATTTTAGCAAACATACCATCAATAAAATTTATAGGATTTTTTTTACTTTTAGTTTTATTAGATTGTCCAAATAAATCTGTTATCCTTAATATATTGCCAGTTTTAGAGTCTAAAATTATTAAAAAACCTTCTTTAGTTACAGTAAAAACTAAATTGTTAATAATAGTAGGTTGCACACTTGAATTTATATTTTGTTTCCATCGTAAACTTCCAGTTTTTAAATCTATTGAATAAAATTCATTTCTATTATTTGAAAAAATAATCATTTCGTTATTTGCTACAATATTCGAATTTTTTAATAAAAAGGCATCCTCGTAAGTTGTGTTATTTTGCGTTGGTCTTTGCCATAACATACTACCAGTATTAATATCTACTGCAGTTATATCGCCCGTTGAATTATTAAAATAAAGAATACTATCAATAATGATAATTGATAATTTTTTTTGAGATTTTATAAAAGTGTCATCAGCTTTTACATTCCAAAATTCTTTACCATCTTTAATGGAAATACATCTTAAGACATTATTCAGATCAATCACAAAAAATTTATCATTATAAATTTTTATTTGGGAGTTAAAAGGAGAAGAATTATAATTAGACCACAATAAACTTCCGTCTTTTACATTTACAGCATAAAATTTAGATATATTATCAGCAATAATTAAAGTTTCAGAACTTTGTGCCAAAGTTAAAACAGGGTTTAGTTTTTTTTCTTCCTTGTTGTAATAATTTTTTTTCCAAACTATTTTAGAATTTGAATCAAATTTTATTATCGAACCTTTTTTATCAAAAAAAATCAAATTATCAGCGTCAAATATCAATTCTGGTTCATAATATTCAAAATTTTTAATTTTTGAAAATTTAAATTTAGATACTTTTTTTAATTCACCATTATAATTTACTCTTCCATTGTTATTTGTTAAATTATTTGTAAAGCTATTATTTGTTGATCTTGATGAAAGCTTTAATCTTAAATTTGAATTAAATTCTTTTTCTAAAATTTCATCTTTAATAAAAACCTGAGTAACATTTTCTTTCTCTATTTTTACAGTTTTAGTATCTTTTTTCTCTGTCCAAATTCCAGATTTTGTATCTAATGAACAATTATTTAATAAAATTAATACTAATAAATATTTAAAAATATTATTCACCGAAATCTCTATTTAATCTTTTTTGTGACTCAGTTTTAATATCACTATTACTATTTTCTAAAATCAAAATTTTATTAAAAAACTCTTTTGCTTTTTGTTTTTCATTTTTTGAATAAAAATATTCAGCTAATAAATATAATGCATGGGATTCCCATATACTATTAGAGTTTATTAATGGTTGAAGTATTTTTAATAAATTGTTTTCTGATTCAAATCCTGAATTGAATAATGCTTTTTTGTAAATGATTAAGTTTTTAATTTCTCTGTCTAAGTTTGTTTTGTTAATCAATTCATCAAATAAAATATTCAAATCATTTCTATTATCTATTAAATCATTATCTATTAAAAAATATAAAGCTAGTGGAGAATAGGTTGTATCTCTTTCTTTTACTAAATTAGTTAATAATTTGATTGTTGTTTCTTTATCATTATTATCAAAATTCATTATTGTTGAATTGTATTGATTAGCTAATTTTATTTTATTTTTTTCCTTAATTTTTTCTAATGAAT
>CACDHZ010000010.1 GCA_902552705.1 uncultured Pelagibacteraceae bacterium | reverse complement strand
ATGGCATTAAAAACTTTTAAACCATACACTAAATCAACAAGAGGAACTGTATTAGTTAATAGAAGTGGTCTGTGGAAAGGAAAACCTTTTAAAACTTTAGTTGAACCTAAAAATTCTATGCGTGGAAGAAATAATAATGGTCATATAACTTCTCGAAATATGTCGGGTGGTGGACATAAAAAAATGTATAGGCTCGTAGATTTTTATAGAAAAAAAATTGATATGACCGCTAAAGTTGAAAGAATTGAATATGACCCAAATAGATCCTGTAACATCATGTTAGTAAAATTTGAAGATGGACAACATTTTTACTATCTAGCACCTCAAAAAATTAAAGTTGGAGATACTATTGAAAATGGATCAGAGAAAGAGATTAAAGTTGGAAATTGTATGCCTTTGAGAGATATTCCAGTTGGGATAAACATTCATAATGTTGAGCTAAGACCTGGTGCAGGAGGAAAAATCGCAAGATCAGCAGGAACATCAGTAATAATTACAGGACTAGATGGTAATTATTCATTAATTAAAATGACATCAGGAGAAGTAAGAAAAATAGATTCTAGATGTATGGCAACTATTGGTGTCTTATCTAATGCAGATCAAAAAAACATTAAGATTGGTAAAGCAGGAAGATCAAGATGGCTTGGTAGAAGACCACATACCAGAGGAGTAGTTAAAAATCCAGTTGATCATCCACATGGAGGTGGTGAAGGAAAATCTGCTGGAGGAAGACATCCAGTTTCACCTACAGGTCAATCTGCAAAAGGTTTAAAAACTAGAGATAATAAGAGAACAGATAAATTTATCATCAGAAGACGTAATAAAAGAAAGGATTCGAAAAAATAATGTCTAGATCAGTGTGGAAAGGACCTTTTGTAGAAGAAAGCTTGATTAAAAAAGCTGAAAAACAAAAATCTGATCCAAAAAAGATACCAATAAAAACATGGTCAAGAAAATCTACAATTATCCCAGAATTTGTTGGAGTTAGTTTTTTAATTTATAACGGAAAAAAATTTATACCAGTTACGATATCTGAAGATATGGTTGGACACAAGTTAGGAGAATTTTCTCCAACAAGAACATTTTTTGGACATACACCTGCTGATAAAAAAGCTGCAGCTGCTAAACCAGAAGCAAGTGAAGATAAAAAATAACTATGAGCAAGAAAAAGAAAATAAACAAACATAGAGAAAATACAGTTAGATCTGTCAATAATAATATTAGATCTAGTGTAAGAAAACTAAATCCTATTTTGAAAGCTATTGTAGGAAAAAAAGTTGATGTAGCAATAAGAGATTTACAATTTTCAGAAAAAAGAATAACTAAAGAAATAAGAAAGACCGTATCATCAGCTGTTGCAAATGCGGAAAATAATAATCAATATGATATCGATAATTTAATAATCAAAGAGGCATATTGTGGAAAAAAAATAATTATGAAAAGATTTAGAGCTAGAGCAAAAGGGAGAGCTGCACCTATTTTAAAACCCTATTCAACAATTACAATTATTTTAGCTGAATCAAAAAAAATGGAGAGTCATGGGACAAAAAGTTAATCCAGTAGGTTTTAGACTTGGTGTAAATAGAGGATGGGACTCTGTTTGGTATGCAAAAAAGAAAGATTTTGGAAATTATTTAATTGAGGATTTTAAAATCAGAAATTATATCAAAAAAAATGTAGTTAACTCAGGTGTTTCTAAGGTGATGATAGAGAGAACTTCAAATAAATGTTTTGTTACGATTTATACTTCAAGACCAGGTTTTGTTATTGGGAAAAAGGGAAGTGATATAGATAAAATTAAAAATAATTTAGCAAAATTTACTAACAATGATGTTACATTAAATATTAAAGAAGTAAAAAAACCAGAGACAAATGCATTTTTAGTAGCAGAAAATATTGCTCAACAACTTGTTAAAAGAATTTCGTATCGAAGAGCTATGAAAAGAGCTATGCAATCTTGTTTGAGGCTTGGAGCGAAAGGAATTAAAGTTTCAATTAGTGGTAGACTTGGAGGAAATGAAATAGCAAGAACTGAATGGTTAAGAGAGGGAAGCATTCCTTCACATACTTTACGAGCTGATATTGATTATGCTGAAGCTGAAGCATTAACTACTTTTGGAATTATTGGAATAAAAATTTGGATTTATAAAGGTGAAGTATTTGCAAAAGAATTTAACCAAGAAACAAATAAGGTTTCTTCGAAAGAAAGTAAAGAATAATTATGTTGCAACCAGTTAGATCAAAATTTAGAAAAGCTCATAAAGGCAGAATTCATGGAACTGCTTCAAGAGCTAATACAATAAATTATGGTTCGTTTGCTCTAAAAGCAATGGCACCTGAAAGAGTTATAGGAAAACAAATAGAAGCAGCTCGTGTTGCTTTAACTCGACATATGAAAAGACAAGGACGTGTTTGGACAAGAATATTTCCCAATATTCCAGTTTCTAAAAAACCTGTTGAAGTACGAATGGGAAAAGGTAAAGGCGCTCCTGAATACTGGGCATGCAGGGTTAAACCTGGTAGAATTTTATTTGAAGTTGATGGTGTTTCTGAGGTTATAGCAAAAGAAGCACTTTATAAAGCATCAGCTAAATTACCAATTAAAACTAAATTTATAAGAAGATTTGTATAATATGAAAAAACAAGAAATTAAGAAATTATCTAAAGATCAAGTATCTAAAAATATAGATAAACTTAAAAAAGATTTATTTAATTTTAGATTTCAAAAAATTAATTCACAAATTACAAATCCTGCAAAAATTGGTCAAACAAAAAAAACAATTGCAAGATTAAAAACTGAACTAAAGAGAAAATTAAATGCCTAAAAAAATATTAAAAGGAATAGTTACTAGTGACAAAGCTAATAAAACTATAACTGTATCTGTAGAAAGAAAGTATTCACATCCTATTCTTAAAAAAGTTGTTAAAGTTAAAAAAAAGTACAATGCACATGATGAAAATAATAAATTTAAAATAGGTGACTCAGTTTCCATTATTGAGTGCAAGCCTTTTTCAAAAAATAAGAAATTTCAAGTAATGGATGGCATAAAATGATACAAGTACAGACAGAATTATTAGTTGCTGATAATACAGGAGCAAAAAAAATTGAATGCATTAAAGTTTTAGGAGGCTCTAAAAGAAGATATGCAAGTATTGGAGATACAATTGTTATTGCAGTAAAGGAAGCTATTCCAAAGGGAAAAGTTAAAAAAGGAAGTGTTCACAAAGCTGTTGTAGTTAGAGTAAAAAAAGGAATACATAGAGATGACGGCTCAAAAGTTAGATTTGATAATAATGCTGCTGTTTTAGTTGATGATAAAGGTGAGCCAGTTGGAACAAGAATTTTTGGCCCCGTAACAAGAGAATTAAGAAATAGAGGACAAATGAAAATAATTTCATTAGCTCCAGAGGTTTTATAGATGATAAAAAAGGGTTTAAAAGTAAAAATATTAGCTGGTAGAGATAAAAAGAAAGAGGGAGAAGTTATTGAAATTGATAAATCTAACAATAGAGCGAAAGTTCAGGGAGTCAATATTGTGAAAAAACACGTTAAAACAACAAAAGAAAAAAAAGGCGGAATAGTATCTAAGGAAAGTTTTATTCATCTTTCAAACCTTGCTCTTGTTGATGTTAAAAAAAAAACAAAAAAGACAGAGGCTAAAAAATAATGACTCCTAGATTAAAAGAACTTTATTATAAAGAAATTCAGCCAGCATTAAAAGAAAAGTTGGGTTTTAAAAATCTTTACATGGGTCCAAAAATAGAAAAAGTAGTAATCAACATGGGCTTAGGTTTAGATGGTACCGACTCAAAAATTCTTAAATCTACCGAGGAGGATTTGGGAAAAATTGCTGGTCAAAAACCAGTTGTTACAAAGTTTAAAAAATCTGTTGCTAATTTTAAAACAAGAAAAGGAGCAAATGCTGGATTAAAAGTAACATTAAGAGGTAATAAAATGTACGAATTCATCGATAGATTGGTGAATATAGCTTTACCGAGAATTAAAGATTTTAGAGGTTTATCATCAAAAGGTTTTGATAAATTTGGAAATTATACTTTTGGAATAAAAGAACATATTATTTTTCCTGAAGTTAATTTTGATAGAATAGATAAAATAAGAGGCTTAGATATTGTAATAGTAATTTCGTCTAAAAATAAAGAGCATAGTTTTGCTCTTCTAGAAAAGTTAAATTTTCCATTTATTAAGAAAGGAGAAAACTAAAAATGGCTAAAGCAAGTGCAATTAATAAAAATAATAGAAGAATAAAATTATCAAATAGATATTTTAAAAAAAGAAAAGCTTTAAAAAAAATTATTATGAACAAAAGTATTCCATTAGAAGAAAGGTTTAAAGCTCAGCAAAAACTTTCTAAATTACCTAGAAACTCTGCAAAAAATAGAGTTATGAATAGATGTCAAATTACTGGAAGGCCACATGGGGTTTACAGAAAATTAAAAATATCAAGAATAGCATTAAGGGACTTAGGCTTATCTGGATTAATACCAGGCATGACTAAGTCAAGTTGGTAGAAAGGAAAATATGAGTTTAAGTGATCCAATAGGTGATATGATAGCAAGAATTAAAAATGCTCAGATGAGAAATCACAAAAAGGTAGCATTACCATCTTCAAATTTTAAGGTAAAGATTGCTGATATTTTAAAAAGTGAAGGTTTTATAAAAGATTATAAAATTGAAAATGAAACAAATAAATCTATCCTATCAATAGATCTAAAATATCATTCAGGTAATCCTGTTATTAGTACATTTGAGAGAATATCAAAACCTGGAAGAAGAATTTTTTCAAGTGCACAAAGTTTACCAAAAATTAATGGTGGACTTGGAATAGCAATAGTGTCAACACCTAAAGGCGTGATGACAGATGTTGATGCAAGAAAACAAAAAGTTGGTGGCGAAATAATTTGTAAGGTATTTTAATGTCTAAAATTGGTAAAATAAATATTTCAATTCCAGAAAAAGTGAAAGCAGTACTATCTGGTAATGTATTAAATATAGAGGGACCTCTAGGAAAAAAATCATTAAATATCGATTTAGAAATGTTTAAAGTTGATATTGTTGAAGGTAAGACAATATCAATTAAACCTAATAAGATAAACGAAAATTCAAAAAGATTATGGGGTATGAATAGAAGCTTAATCAATAATGCTGTAATTGGATCGAGCAAAGGTTACGAAAAAACACTAGAATTAGTAGGCGTAGGATACAGGGCAGCTTTAAAAGGAAAACAATTAAATTTACAACTTGGATATAGCCATGATATTAATTTTGATATTCCAGAGGGAATAAAAATTACAGTAGAAAAACAAACCATTTTAAAAATAACTGGTTTCGATAAACAACAAGTAGGAACTGTAGCTTCAAAAATTAAAACGTTTAGAAAAATAGAGCCATATAAAGGTAAAGGTGTTAGAGAACAAGGGCAATATGTTCTTAAAAAAGAAGGAAAGAAAAAATAATGAAATTGAAATTAAAGTCTGTAGATAGAAAAAGATTTAGAGTAAGAAATAAAGGAAAAAAAGTATCTTCTTTCGATAGATTGAGATTAAGTATATCTAGATCTTCAAATAATATTTCAGCACAAATCATTGATGATACAAAAAATATCACTCTTATTTCGTGTTCTTCAATTGAAAAGGATATAAAATCTATGAAAAAAACAAATAAAACAGAATTATCTAAAGTTGTTGCTGAAAAATTAGCAAAAAAAGCTCAAGAAAAAAAAATTACAAAAATATATTTTGATAGAGGTATTTATAAATATCATGGTAGAGTTAAAGCATTTGCTGAAACATTACGTAAAAATGGGATGGAATTTTAATCATGGAAATAAAAGATAAAAAAAACGACGATATTTTAGAAAAACTAGTCCACATTAATAGAATTACTAAAGTAGTAAAAGGTGGTCGAAGGTTTGGATTCTCTGCGCTTGTTGTAGTTGGTAATCAAGCAGGAAAAATAGGAATAGCTCATGCTAAAGCAAAACAAGTGCCTGATGCAATCAAAAAAGCTAATGAAACAGCTAGAAGAAGATTAATACATATTCCATTACGTGAAGGTAGAACAATTCATCATGATGTTTATGCAAAAGATGGGGCAGGAAAAATTATTTTAAGATCTGCCTCTAAGGGAACGGGAATTATTGCTGGTGGCCCAGTAAGAGCTGTTTGTGAAGTTTTAGGAATTAAAGATATAGTTGCTAAATCAATGGGGACATCTAACCCACATAATATGATTAGAGCAACTATGAAAGCATTATCAAAACAAAATTCACCAAAATATATCTCAACAATAAGAAATAAAAAAATTTCTGATATAATTGAAAAAAGAGGATAATGAGCACACTTAATACAACAGGAAAAATTAAAAAAAAAAAAATTAGAGTAGGTAGAGGAATTGGATCTGGCAAAGGTAAAACTTCTGGTCGTGGTGTAAAAGGTCAAAAATCTCGATCTGGAGTTGCTATAAATTCTTTTGAAGGGGGTCAGATGCCGCTTTATAGACGATTGCCAAAAAGAGGATTTAATTATTTTGGAAAACTAAATATTGCGATAATGAACTTAAATAAGATTCAATCATTTATTGATAAAAAAACTATTAAATCTGGCGAAACAATAAATACTGAGTTACTAAAAAAATTAAAATTGATTAATAAAAATTCACAAAAATTAAAAATACTGGGTACTGGTGAAATAAAAGATAAAGTGAATATTGAGGCTGATTTAATATCAAAATCTGCCCAAGAAAAATTAACTAAAGTTGGTGGTTCAGTAAAATTAGAAAATAATTAATTTTTTATGAGTTCTTCCTCTCAGACTAGCGATCTCAAAAATAGAATTCTTTTTACAATATTTATTTTAGCAGTTTATAGATTTGGTACTTTTGTTCCTCTTCCAGGAATAAATCCTGAGCAATTACAAATAATGATGAGCGGTAATCAGAAAGGATTACTTGGAATGTTTAACGTTTTTGCTGGAGGCGCTGTAAGTAGAATGGCAATTTTCGCTTTGGGGATAATGCCTTATATTTCATCATCTATTATTGTTCAATTGTTAACAGGTGTATCAGATTATTTTAAAAATTTAAAAGCACAAGGAGAAACAGGCAGAGCAAAGATTACACAGATAACAAGATATGGAACAGTTTTATTAGCGACTGTCCAAGGTTATGGTTTATCAGTTGGTTTAGAGTCTTCACCAAACCTTGTAATTAATCCTGGCTTATTTTTTAAAATAACTACTGTTTCAACTATTGTGACAGGTACAATATTTTTAATGTGGCTTGGTGAACAAATAACCCAAAGAGGTATAGGTAATGGTATTTCTTTAATTATTTTCGCAGGAATAGTTGCTGAAATCCCTCGAGCGTTAGTTACTACTTTTGAATTAGGTAGAACAGGCGCTGTATCTACGATCATGATTATAGGAATTTTTGTATTACTAGTAGCAACAATAATATTTATTGTTTTTATGGAAAGAGCATTAAGAAAAATTCTTATTAATTATCCTAAAAGACAAATGGGAAATAAGATGTATGGTGGCGAGTCATCACATTTACCATTAAAAATCAATCAAGCAGGAGTAATACCAGCAATTTTCGCCTCAGCATTATTATTGTTACCTGTGACTTTTTCTAATTTCAGTTTTTCAAATAATGATACATTTTTAAACATAAGTTCATTTTTTACACAAGGTCAACCGCTTTACATGTTATTGTATGCTTCAGGAATAATTTTTTTTACTTTTTTTTATACATCAATAACATTTAATCCAACTGAGACAGCCGATAATTTAAGAAAGTACGGCGGTTTTGTACCAGGAATTAGACCTGGTGAAAATACTGCTATATATATAGAAAAAATTATTATTAGACTTACAACGATTGGTGCACTTTATTTAACACTGGTATGTTTGATGCCAGAGTTCTTAATAGCAAATTATCCAATACCATTTTATTTAGGAGGAACATCTATTTTAATTGTAGTAGTAGTTGCAATTGATACAGTTACTCAAATTCAAACTAGGTTAATGAGTTCACAATACGAACAATTAATTAAAAAAACCAAATTTGGTAAGTAAAAGTGAATATAGTTTTATTTGGTCCCCCAGGAGCAGGTAAAGGAACTCAAGCTAAAAATTTAGAAAAAAAATTAAAAAACTTTCAAGTATCAACAGGCGAAATGCTACGATATGAAATCCAAAAAAATACTGAAATAGGAAAAAAAATAATCAATTATATGAATGATGGAAAATTTGTTGATGATGAAATTGTTAACAAACTTATTCAAAAAGTAATTTTTGATCCCTCAAAAAAAAATAGATTAATTTTTGATGGATATCCAAGAACTATAAAACAAGCAAAAAATTTAGATCTATGGTTAGCAGATACAAATCAAAAAATTGATTTTATTTTTTTTCTTAATGTAAACAAAGAAACATTAATAAAAAGAATTGAAAAAAGAAAAATCGTAGAAAAAAGATCTGACGATGATCTGTCGACTATTCTTAAAAGATACGATACTTACATGGTAACAACTCGACCAGTTTTGGATTATTATTCAAATAAATCTAACTTTAAAGAAATCGATGGAAGCTTAGAAATTGCTGAAATTGCTAGTAAAATCAGTAATATTTTAAAGGTTTAAAAGTTGACTTTGGAAGAACTTCTTATATAAAAGGCTAAATTTATTCTCAAAAAATATGGCTCGTATAGCAGGTGTAAACATACCCCAAAATAAGCTTGTTCATGTAGGACTTACTTATATCTACGGTATAGGTGAAAAGTTTTCAAATCAAATTTGTACATCACTAGATATACCAAGTAATAAAAGAATTAATGAGTTAACTGACGAAGATATACTTAAAATAAGAGAATATATAGATGCAAATTTTAAAGTAGAAGGTGACCTTAGAAGAGATTACTCTTTAACAATTAAAAGACTAATAGATCTTGCTTGTTATAGAGGATCAAGACATAGAAAAAAACTACCAGTAAGAGGACAAAGAACAAGGTGTAATGCAAGAACAAGAAAAGGTAAAGCTATAGCTATTGCGGGGAAAAAACTTACACCATTAAAAAAATAATTAATTTATGGCTAAAGTAGATAAAGTAGAAAATAAAGATTCTGTCGTTGATAAAAAAACAGATAAAAAAGTAAAAAAAAGTTCTTATTCAAAAAAGAAAAAAATTAAGAAAAATGTACTTAATGGAATTGCTTATGTTCAATCGACTTTTAATAATACAATAATTTCAATAGCAGATACTAATGGGAATGTTATTTCTTGGGCTTCAGCTGGCCAAAAAGGTTTTAAAGGTTCTAGAAAATCAACACCTTATGCAGCGCAAATAGCTGCAGATGCTGCTGCCTCTAAGGCACTTGAGTATGGGATGAAGTCTATAACTGTTCAGGTTAAAGGACCAGGATCAGGTAGAGAAACTGCTTTAAGAGCATTACAAGCAAAAGGATTTAAAATTCTTTCAATAAAAGACACAACACCAATGCCGCATAATGGTGTAAGACCACCAAAAAAAAGGAGAGTTTAAAATGGAAAGTTTAAATGTGAATGCTAAAAATTGGAAAGCATTAATCAAACCGGCTCAATTAGACGTACAAATAAGTGATGATAAATCTTACGCAAAAATAATAGCTGAACCACTTGAGAAAGGTTATGGTTTAACATTAGGAAATTCTTTAAGAAGAATTTTGTTATCTTCTATAAGAGGTGCCGCTGTAACCTCAATTCAGATAGATGGTGTGTTACATGAGTTCACATCTATAAAAGGTGTTAGAGAAGATGTAACTGATATTGTTTTAAATGTAAAATCATTAGCATTAAAAAGCTCTTCTGAAGGTGTAAAAAAACTTATTTTAGATGCTAAAGGTCCAGGTGAAATTAAAGCATCAGATATAACACCAGTTACTGATATTGAAATTTTAAATCCTGATTTAGTTATTTGTAACTTAGATGAAAAAACCCATTTCCATATGGAGATGAATGTTGGCACAGGAAAAGGTTATGTTCCAGCTGTTATGAATAAACCTGAGGAGCCACCACTTGGATTAATAGCAATTGATTCTTTATATAGTCCAGTTAAAAAAGTTTCATATACAATCAGTACAGCCAGAGAAGGTAAAGCTTTAGATTATGACAAATTGACTATGGAAGTGGAAACAAATGGCTCAATCTCAGCTGAGGATGCTGTTGCTTATTCAGCTCGAATTTTTCAAGATCAATTAAATATGTTTGTTAATTTTGATGAACCAGTAGAAGCTCCAGTAAAAGAAGTCTCAACAGAACCAGAATTTAATAAAAACTTATTAAAGAAAGTTGATGAATTAGAATTATCTGTACGTTCTATGAATTGTCTTAAAAATGATAACATTATTTATATTGGTGATTTAGTTCAAAAATCAGAAGGTGAAATGCTTAGAACACCTAATTTTGGAAGAAAATCTCTGAATGAAATTAAAGAAGTTTTAACAAGCATGTCATTATATCTTGGAATGGAAATACCTAATTGGCCTCCAGATAATATCGCTGAAATGTCAAAAAAATTAGAGGAACAAATATAAATGAGACATGGTTTAGCAAATAAAAAGTTAAATAGAACTTCCGAGCATAGAAAAGCTTTATTAAAGAATATGTTAAATTCTTTGATTAAATATGAGCAAATTACTACTACTCTTCCCAAAGCTAAATTTTTGAAACCAGAAGCAGAAAGAATTATTACTTTAGGAAAAAAGGAAAATTTACATACAAAGAAAATGCTAATGAGCAAACTTCAAGACAAAACATCTACACAAAAAGTTACTAAAACTTTATCTAAAAGATATCAGAAAAGAAACGGTGGATATACAAGAATAGTAAAAGCTGGTTTTAGATATGGTGATAACGCACCAATGGCTGTAATTGAGTTTGTAGACAGAGATATTGAAGCAAAAAAAGTTGATAGAAAAAAAAAAGAAACTTCTAAAGATAAAAACGAAGAAAAAAAGTTAGCCACTAGCTAATCTTTTATATAAAATATAACATCATGAAAAAGTCATATAGCGTTAATTTGACGTTCAACGATATGCGTATTGATAGATGGATAAGAAATAATTTAGGAAATATTCCTCAAAGTTTAATTGAAAAAATATTAAGAAATGGAAAAATTAAACTTAATAATACTAAGGTAAAAAGTTCAAAAAAAGTAAAAACAGGTGACATTATCGATTTATTTAATTTCCATTATTCTGAAATTAAAAATCAAAAAAAAAATAAATTTGAACCCTCTAAACAAATTGTTAAAGAAAATGAGAATTTAATAATTGATAATAATGACGACTTTATAGTTTTAAATAAAAGTTCAGGTATTTCAGTTCAAGGGGGCACAAAATCTAAAAAAAATCTTATTGATATTTTTTCTAAAAGTGAAATTTTTAAAAATACAAAACCTTTTTCAGTCCATAGGTTGGATAAAGATACATCAGGGGTATTTATATTAGCAAAAAATCGTCAAACAGCTCAGTTTTTTACTTCATTATTTAGATTGAGAAAAGTTCACAAAACATACCTTGCAATTTGTAAAGGAGAAATAGAAAAAAATTCAGGTGAATGGAATGATGAATTAATAAGATACGAAAATAATAAAAAGATAGTTGAAAAAGCAAGAACTATTTATAAGATTTTAGATAAAAATTCTTTAGCTACTCTTGTAGAAATGAAACCAATTACAGGTAGAAAACATCAACTTAGAAAACAACTTTTTAATTTAGGCCATTCAATTTATGGAGATAAAAAATATAATTTTAAAAATATTGATAAAGGTATTAATAAAGATTTAATGCTTCATTCTTATAAAATTAGATTTATGATTAAAGACAAAAAATATACTTACAGAGCCTTGTTACCAGAATATTTTAAAAAACTACTTAAAACAAAACGACTTAATTTTTCAGATTTTTGACAAAATTTTTTATAATTTTATCACTTAAGCTTTTGTAATTTTGATTCTTAATATTATATAAATTAGTAATTCCTTTATTCTTAATTCCACATGGAATTATATTGTTATATTTTTTTAAATCATTTTTGACGTTAATACTAAATCCATGATAAGCAATCCACTTACTTATTCTTAAACCAATTGCAGCAACTTTTTTATAATCATTTTTTTCTTTGTACCAAATCCCAATATTTTTTTTATCGTTAAATGTATCAATATTAAATTCTTTAAGGGTATCTATAATTGTTTTTTCAATTAAATTAATAAATTTACGAATATCTTTTTTTCTTTTATTTAAATCAATCACAAAGTAACAAATAAGTTGTCCAGGTCCGTGATATGTTATTTTCCCACCTCTATTTGATTTAATTATTTTTATATTTTTATTTAAAACTTCATTTTCATCAAAGTTTTTGCCAACAGTATAAACCTCATGATGCTCTAATATCCAAATAAGCTCTTTTGCACTATTTTTATTTATTTTTACTAGTCTTTTTTCCAAATAATCTATTGCATCTTTATATTTTACTGGTTTTATTGATTTTTTGATTTCTATGTTCATTTAAGAATTGTAAATTATCAATTATACATTAATAGTGCCATGTTGAAATATAGGTAATTTATGTCTTTAGTAAAAAAAATAAAAGATAAAAAAGTCAATTTTGAATTTAACAAGGAGTATATAAAAGTTGTTACGGACAAGATTGGTCAAAATGATGCTCAATTTATTACCAATTCATTTAGAGAAATGCACCCAGCAGACGCTGCTGATATTATAGAGCATTTAAATCAAAGTGATAGAGAAAGCTTAATTAAATTAAATAACTTTAAAATTGATCCAGAAGTTTTTGTTGAATTAAACGAATCTATTCAGACAGAAATAATTAATTACTTATCTTCAGACTCAATTGTAACAATACTTAAAAATTTAGAGTCAGATGACGCAGTTAAGATACTAGAAAATGTTAATGAAAAAGATAAAAATGAAATTTTAAGTTCATTACCTCCAAAAGATCGTTTCGCTCTTCTTGAAAGTTTAAGTTTTCCAGAAGACTCTGCTGCTAGAATTATGCAAAGACAATTTACTGCTATTCCAAGTAATTGGTCTGTTGGACAAACTATAGATTATCTAAGAGAAAATAAAGATCTTCCTGAAGAATTTTTAGAAATTTTTATTGTAAATGAAGATTTCAAACCAATTGGGAATGTACCTTCTTCAAAAGTGCTACGAACTCCAAGGGACACAAAAATGAATTCAATTATGTCAGAAACACAATTACTTATCCCTGTTGATATGGATAAAGAAGAAGTTGGAAACTTATTTGAAAATTATAATTTAAATTCAGCTTGTGTTGTTGATAAGAATAATAAATTAGTGGGCATGATCACAAGTGACGATGTTCTTACAGTTTTAAAAGAAGAAGCTGAGGAAGATGCTTTAAGATTGGCTGGTGTGGGAGATGAGGCGATCACAGATGGAGTATTAACTAAAACAAAGAGAAGATTTAATTGGTTACTATTAAATCTATTTACAGCGTTTTTAGCTACTTGGTGTATAAGTTTATTTGGAGCTACAATCAAACAAATGGTAGTGTTAGCTTTTTTAATGCCAATCGTTGCGTCAATGGGAGGTAATGCTGGTATGCAAACTTTAGCTGTCACAGTAAGAACGATCGCTACTAATGATTTAACTAAAAATAATTTTAATTCAAATATTATTAAAGAATTTGCAATTGGTGTACTAAATGGTTTTATTTTTGCAGGAATAAGTGCTTTTATAGTTCAATTATGGTTTCAAGACTCTATGTTATCAATAATAATTTCAATATCGATGATTTTAACAATGATCATTGCAGGTTTATTTGGAATTTTGGTTCCAGTAACTTTAAAAAGATTTAATATTGATCCTGCTATTGCTTCAAGTGTGTTTGTAACTACAATAACTGATGTAATTGGTTTTGTATCCTTTTTAGGGGTTGGCGCTTATTTTTTATAATAATCAATAGTTATCAATAAGTCTGACTTTTTTTAAATAATATGCAATAAATAATCTATAATTTTTATTTTTAATAATTTGACTTAAATTTTTCTCATTTCTTAACTCAAGATATTCAACCTTTATATTAAATTTATTTTTAAGTTCCTTCTTTTTGTTATTAATTAAAAGATTTCTTAATTTCATATTTCTTTTTAAAATTGATTTGAATATTAATAAGTTTTTAGAAATAAAACTTGCTATTTTTAAATCTTTTTTATTCAGTAAAAAATTTCTTGATGAGAGAGCAACTTTGTTTTTATCTCTTATTGTTGGACACAAAATAATTTTTCTTTTATACTTTTTTGACAAGTATTTTTTTATTAAATATATTTGTTGATAATCTTTAATACCCATAAAAGTATATTTTGCTTCTATTATTCTAAAAAATTGTCTCATAACATCTAATACCCCTTCAAAATGGCCCTTTCTGTATTTAGCACAAAGTATTTTATCATTTTTATTAAGTATTATTTTTTTTAATCTTTTTTTAAAAATTTCACTTTTTTTTGGTAAAAAAACAAAATCGACTTTTAAATTTTTTAGTATATTTAAATCTCTTTTTAGATTTCGTGGATAATTTTTATAATCGTTTGTTTTATTAAATTGCTTTGGATTTACAAATATACTAACTAAGGTTTTTTTACATTTTTTCTTTGAATTTTTTATTAAAGATATATGTCCACTGTGTAACATTCCCATAGTTGGAACAAATCCTAAATTGCCAACTTTTGAAATTGCCTTATTTAGATCACTAATATTTAATAAAATTTTCATTTGTATTAAAACAATTTATAAGTAAAACATTTAAATGATTAAACAAGCAATAATTCCATTAGCTGGTCTAGGTACGAGACTTTTACCATTAACTAGTGTTTTCGCTAAAGAACTTCTCCCTATAAATGGTAAACCTGGGATACAGTATATTCTAGATGAATGTATAGATGCAGGTGTTAAAGAGATTATTTTTATAATTTCAGAGAAAAAAGAAATGATAAAAAAATATTTTAATAATGATAAATTTTATAAATCAATAATTAAAAAAAAAAAAGATCCTAGAATTATAAATGAATATAGAAAAATTTTAAAATATAAAAAAATGATAAAATTTGTTTATCAAAATAAACCATTAGGCACCGGTGATGCTGTTTTGAAAACAAAAAAATATATAAAAAATAATTTTTTTTTAATGTTATTGCCTGATGATCTTATCATAAAAAAAAATTGTTCTAAATCTATGATACAAGTTCATAAAAGATATAATTCATCAGTTATGGCCAGTATGAAAGTAAATAAAAAAAATGTTTCAAGATGGGGTATTTATAAAATAAATAAAAGATTAAATAAAAATAATTTTTTAATTAATGGAGTTATAGAAAAACCATCTATAAAAGAAGCACCATCTAATAAAGCTGTAATTGGAAGATACATACTTCCAAAAAGTATTTTTTCAAGATTAATAAAGTTAAAACCAGGTAAAGGTGGCGAAATACATATTACTGATGCCATTCAATCTCTGATAAATGAAAAACATAAATTTATTGCTCATAACTTTTCTGGAAACTACTTAGATTGTGGTAGTATGCAGGGTTATATAAAATCAAACTTAGAAATTGCAAAATTATGAAGCTAT
This sequence comes from uncultured Pelagibacteraceae bacterium, assembly GCA_902552705.1. Lineage (GTDB taxonomy): Bacteria > Pseudomonadota > Alphaproteobacteria > Pelagibacterales > Pelagibacteraceae > Pelagibacter. The sequence goes on along the minus strand of CACDHZ010000010.1, from coordinate 19,598 downwards.
GCATGATAGGAACTGGTTACGTTGGTTTAGTTAGTGGAGTATGTTTCTCTGATTTAGGAAATGATGTCATTTGTGTTGATAAAGATGCAGATAAAATCAAACAATTAAAAAAAGGTAATATTCCTATTTATGAACCTGGTTTAGCTGAATTAGTTATCAAGAATTACAAAAATAAAAGATTAAATTTTTCTACTGATTTAAAAAAATCAATTAAAGATTCTGATATTATTTTTATTTGTGTAGGTACCCCAACAAAAAAAAATAGTAGTTCTGCAGACTTAAGCCAAGTTTATAGTGTTTCAAAAGAAATAAGTTCTTCAATAAATAAATTTAAAATTATTATAACAAAATCAACAGTTCCCGTCACAACTGGTGATGAAATTGAAAAAATTATTTCAAAAAAAAATAATAAAAAAAAATTTTCTGTTGTATCAAATCCTGAATTTTTACGAGAGGGAGAAGCTATTAGAGATTTTATTTTTCCAGATAGAATCGTAATTGGTTCAAATGATAAAAAATCAAATCGAATTTTGAAAAATTTATATAATCCGTTAATTTCTAAGGGCGCTCAATACGTTAATACTTCTAGACGAGCTGCAGAATTGATTAAATACGCATCTAATTCTTTTCTAGCTACAAAAATTACTTTCATTAATGAAATAGCTAATTTGTGTGAAAAAACAGGAATAAATATAGAAGATATCTCTATAGGGATGGGTTTAGACAAAAGAATAGGTAGTCGCTTTTTAAGAGCAGGGCCAGCTTATGGAGGATCTTGTTTTCCTAAAGATACTAAGGCGATAATTTCAACTGCTGAAAAGTTTAAAACTAATTTATCGGTAATAAAATCAGTTATTAAATCTAACCAAAATAGGTCAAATCTTTTATTAAATAAAGTTTATGAAATTCTAAATAAAAAAATTAAAAACAAAAGAATAACTTTTTTGGGTGTAACATTTAAAGCAAATACAGATGACATGAGAGACTCTTCTTCTCTTAAAATGATACCTGCATTATCAAAAAAAGGAGCAATAATTAAATATTTTGACCCCACTGGTTATAAAAAAGAATTTAAAAAAATTAAAAATGTTTTTTATGAAAATACTATAAGAAAATCTGTAGAAAGTTCAGATCTTGTGATAGTTCATACAGAATGGAATGATTTTAAATCAATAAATTTTAAAAATTTGGTTAAGGGTAAAAAGTTTATTATTTACGATATGAGAAACATATATTCACCGACCAAGATAAAAGCTCAAGGTTTTAAATATTTTTGTATAGGTAGATAAATAATTAATTTAATTCAAAAATTGCATCAACTTCAACAGAAACTCCCAATGGAAGACTATTCGTACTCACAGCTGCTCTTGTGTGCATTCCAGCATCTCCAAATATAGATGCTATTAAATCAGATGCACCATTAATTACCTTTGGTTGATCTATAAAATCATCAGTTGAATTAACAAATCCAGTTAATTTAATGCATGATTTAATTTTTGATAAATCATTGTCGCAAGCTTTTTTTACCTGAGCAACTATACTTAATGCACATCTTTTTGCAGCATTATATCCCACTTCTGTATCTAAATCTTTTCCAACTTTGCCTTTTATTAATTCACCATTTTCGTCTATTGAAATTTGTCCTGATATAAATAACATTTTACCAACAATTTTTGTTGCTACATAGTTTCCTACAGGTGCTTTTGCTTCTGGTAATTTAATATTCATTTTTTTTAAATTATCATCGTAAGTCATTTAAGTTTCCTTTTTTTTGATTTTTTATTTTTATCGTATTCTCTTCTTTTCTCAATCAATATTAAAGCTTCCTCCATTGTTAATTCAGTAGGGTCTTTTTCTTCAGGTATAGTGGCATTAAGTGATTTATACTTAATATAAGGTCCGTATTGACCTTTCATAACTCTGACAGGTTTTTTATCTTCAGGATGTTCTCCTAAATCTTTTATCATTGATGAAGATATTCGACCAGGTTTAGCTTCCGCTATTAGTGTAATTGCTCTATTTAAACCTATAGAAAATATATCTTCTACATTTTCTATTCTTGCAGATTTATTTTCACATTTTAGGTATGGACCAAATCTTCCTACATTTAAAGTAATTTCTTTTTGATTATCTGGATTTATTCCTAAACTTTTAGGTAATGAGCACAAAAATTGTGCTTTTTCTAAATCAATCTTTTCTAATTCTAACCCTTTAGGTATTGAAACATTTTTTAAAAGTTCATTAACATTTGTTTTGGATTTTTTAGTTTTTTTCTTTTTCTTAGTAGTTTTTTCAATCTCAATATCACTAGGGATTTTTTCGTATTGGAGGTAGGGGCCAAATCTTCCATTTTTTAAATATATATCATTTCCATTTTCATGCTTTCCAATAAATTTTGGTTCAGCTAATTGTGCTTGAGCCGCAGCTTTTGCTTTTGATAATGGTCTTGTAAACTTGCATTCTGGATAATTTGAACATCCTATAAAAGCACCACCTCTAAAGCTATTTTTTAAGCTTAATGTTCCAGAATTACATAATTGGCATTTTCTAATTATATTTCCTTCACTATCTTTATCAAAAATTAGATCCCCCAAACTATCATTTAACAAATCTAAGACTTCTCTTGTTCTTTTTTCTTTAACTTTTGAAACATTGTTATTAAAATCTTTCCAAAAAAGCTCTAAAACTTTAATCCAACTTTCTTTGCCAGTGGTAATTTCATCAAGTTGATCTTCCAATCCTGCTGTAAAATTATAATCTACATATTTTGAAAATAATTTTTCTAAAAAGGCAGAAATTAATTTACCTCTGTCAGTAGGAAAAAACCTTTTATTCAATATTTCTGCATATCCTCTATTAGCAATAGTAGAAATTATACTTGCATAAGTAGAAGGTCTTCCAATACCAAGTTCCTCGAGTTTTTTAACTAAACTAGCCTCAGAATATCTTGGTGGTGGTTGTGTAAAATGCTGTTCATCTAATAAAGCCTCAATATTTACAGCTCCCTTAGACACAGCCGGTAAAATACTTTCATTATCGTCTTTACTTTGATTATTATAAATTTTTAAAAATCCATCAAATTTAATAACTGATCCACTAGCTTTACAAATGGTATCATTATTGTCAGAAGTTATTGTAATAGTATTTCTATCAAATTTAGCGGATTCCATTTGAGAAGATAAAGCTCTACTCCAAATAAGGTCATAAAGTTTATTTTGATCTGTGCTTAAATATTTTTTAACATTTTGAGGAGTTCTAATAATATCTGTGGGTCTAATTGCCTCATGAGCTTCTTGAGCATTTTTAGCTTTTTTACCAGAATAATTTAAAGCATCTTTAGGTAAATATTCACTTCCAATTTCTTTTTGGATATAATTTCTGAAAGTTGACACAGCATCTTTAGATAAATTAGTTCCATCAGTTCTCATATAGGTAATCAAACCAATTGTTTCGCCTTCTATTTCTATACCCTGATATAGTTTTTGTGCAATTTGCATTGTTCTGGATGCTCCAAAACCCAATCTACTTGAAGCTGTTTGTTGAAGAGTAGATGTAGTGAAGGGGCCAGATGGATTACGATTAACTACTTTGCTTGAAATATCAGTTATATTAAATTTTTTTTCCTTAATACTTGATATTGCTTTATTAATCTCATCTTTGTTTTTAAATGAAAATTTTTCAATCTTATTATTATTTAATTGACTGATACTCGCAGTGATATTTTGTTTTTTTTGATCTTCAAAAGTAATACTTAAAGTCCAAAATTCCTCCGGTTTAAATGACTCAATTTCATGTTCTCTTTCTGTAATAAGTTTTAAAGCTACTGACTGAACTCTTCCCGCAGATTTTGATCCTGGCAATTTTGTCCAGAGAATTGGCGAAATATTAAAACCAACCAAGTAATCCAAAGCTCTTCTTGCCATGTATGCATCAACTAATAATGGTTCAATTTGTCTAGGGTTTTCAATTCCATGAATAACAGCTTTTTTAGTTATTTCATTAAATACAACTCGTTCAATTTCTTTATCTTTTAAAAGTTTTTTTTCGTTTAAATATTCTTTTACATGCCAAGCAATAGCCTCACCTTCACGATCAGGGTCAGTAGCTAGTATAATTTTAGCTGAGTCTTTTGCTGCATCTGTAATTTCTTTAAGATATTTTTTTGAAAAACTGTCTATTTCCCATTCCATTTTAAAGTCTTGCTCTGGATCAACAGAGCCGTTTTTTGAAGGTAGGTCTCTAATATGGCCATAACTTGCTAAAACTTTATAGTCATTACCTAAGTATTTATTTATAGTTTTAGCTTTAGCAGGACTTTCCACAATGACTAAATTCATAAGCTACAAACTACTCAAAAGACTTAGATAGTCAATTTAATAAATTTTTGTCTTAGTTTCTTCTTTATTTATCAATCTTTTAATATTTTCTCTATGAGTGAAAAATATTAAGACAAACATAATTATGAAAAAAATTACCTGATCGAATTGAGTTAAAATTAATAAATAAATTGGTATAGAGGCTGAACCTATCAAAGAAGAAAGAGATGAAAATTTTGTAATGAAAAAAGTTATAAACCAGGTAATTGCAAAAATAATTCCAAAATAAATATTAATAGCAAATAAAATCCCAACATAAGTAGCAACACCTTTTCCACCTTTAAATTTGAGCCAAATTGGAAATACATGACCCAAGAATGCACATAACGAAGCAATATATAAAAAATCTTGATAAAAAATTTTTACATAGATGACTGGAGTTATAGCTTTTAAGATATCTAGAATTAATGTTAAATAGCCAATGCTTTTATTTCCAGTTCTAAGGACGTTAGTTGCTCCAATGTTACCAGAGCCAATTTCTCTAATATCTTTTTTTAAGAATATTTTAGTTAGTATAAATCCAAAAGGAATTGAGCATATTAGGTAAGAAATTATACCTATCAAAAAAATATCCATACTATAGCTTAAATAATTCTTTACCTTTTACAAATGTATTTGTTACTTTTCCTTGAAGTTTTCTATCTTCAATAGAGGTATTTTTTGATTTTGAAATTAATTTTTCTTTTTTTACAATCCAGGGTTTATCTATATCAACAAAACACATATCCGCATCATTTCCTACAGATAAATTTCCTTTGTTTATTTTAAGTATTTTTGCTGGATTAGAAGTTAGAGCTTTGACTATTGTTTCTAGTTTAAGTGATTCATTGTGATATAATTCTAAACTAAGAGATAATAGTGTTTCTATTCCTGAAGCACCAGTAGCAGCTTGTGCAAATGTTAATCTTTTTGATTCCTCATCTTCAGGTTTGTGATCTGAAACAATGACATCGATTAATCCATCTTTTAACCCTTGGACTAAAGCTAATCTATCTTCCTCTCTTCTTAAAGGGGGAGATAGTTTCAAAAAGGTTCTAAAATCTCCTATATCATTTTCATTCAAAGAAAGATTATTAATAGAAACTCCAGAAGTAAATTTAACAATTTCTTTTCTATATTTTATTACCTCGATTGATTTTTGTGATGATATCTGAGATATATGATATCTGCATTTAACTTTTTCTAGTAATGTCAGATCTCTTTCAATTAAAATTCTTTCAGCAATTTCTGGAATACCAGATAATCCTAATTTAGAAGCAATGATACCAGAATTTATCATACCATTTTTTGCCAGCTCATAATCCTCAGCGTGTTGCATTATTAAGCAACCTAAATCTTTCGCTGAATTCATTATTCTTGACATTAATCTAGGATTTTGAATTGTTTTTATTCCATCCGTGAAAGCGATTATTCCTTTATTTTGTAAAAGACCGAATTCTGTCATGTTTGTGCCTTCAACATTTTTTGTAAGAGAGGCACATGGGAATATATTTATTTTTGACTTATCTCTTCCTCTTCTTTTTAAAAAATCAACTATAGATACATTGTCTATTATTGGATCTGTATTAGGCATTGTAACTACTGAAGTAACTCCTCCAGATAAAGCGGCGTTACTTAAGGTTCTAAAATTCTCTTTGTATTCATAACCGGGTTCACCAACAAAAACTCTCATGTCTACTAATCCCGGAAAAACATATTTTCCTTTCAAATCAGTTGGCTTTTCTCTACTTGGTAAATTGTTGGTATTTACCTTTTTTCCTATGGCTTCTATTTTACCATCTTCGCTTATTATCAACCCTCCAATTTCGTTTATTGAATTATGAGGGTCTATTATATTTGCATTTATAAAATATTGTTTTTTCATTTATGTACAAAATATTTTTAAACAAGCCATTCTTACAGCTACACCTAACTCAACTTGCTCTTTAATCACACTTTTATTTATATCATCTGCTAGCATTGTATCTATCTCTATGCCTCTGTTCATTGGACCAGGATGCATTATTAATGCATCAGATTTAGCATGTTCTAATTTGTCAGGTGTTAATCCATAATATTCATAATATTCTCTATTGGATGAAAGATATGAACTTGTCATTCTTTCATTTTGTAATCTTAACATCATTACAATATCACAGTCTTTTAAACCTTTTTTCATATCGGTAAAAGTGTTAACACCAAATTTTTCAATTTCCTTTGGCATAAGATTTGTTGGGGCAATTATATTTACTTCAGCTCCCAACATATTTAATAAATAAATGTTTGATCTGGCTACTCTTGAATGAAGTATATCTCCGCATATTGCAATTTTTAAACCTTCAATTTTATCTTTGCGAGTTATGATAGTTAAAGCATCTAACAGCGCTTGAGTAGGATGCTCTCTTCTTCCATCACCAGCATTTAAAACAGCACAATTAACTTTTTGAGACAGCAAGTTACATGCTCCCGAGTCTTGATGTCTAACTACAATAATATCAGGATGCATTGCATTTAAAGTCATTGCTGTATCTATTAATGTTTCACCTTTTTTAATTGCAGAATTACTGATGTTCATAGACATAACATCTGCTCCAAGTCTTTTGCCAGCTAATTCAAAAGAACTTTGTGTTCTTGTAGAAGGCTCAAAGAATAGATTGATTTGAGTTTTTCCTCTCAAAACATCAATTTTTTTATTTTTACTTTGATTAACTTTTATAAATGTATGCGCTTCATCAAGTATTAAATTGACATCATTAATTGATAAATCTTGAATACCTAACAAATGTTTTTGGGAAATTTTAATAGCTTTATTAGTTTTAATTGCCATTAAAACCAACTCTATAGCTATAAACTGCTACAATAGCAAGTATTAATTATTTAAAAAATCTATTGCTCCCTGCAATATAAAAGCGGCTGCATTTTCATCGATTTTCTTTTCTCTTTTACTAACATTGACATCTAATTGACTGGATAAATTAAAAGCTCCAACTGTTGATAACCTCTCGTCCCATAAACAAATTGGAATATTAACGTTTTTTTCAATATTTTGAGCTGTGTCTTTAACAGATTGTGCTGATCGGCTAAATGAGCCATCCATATTTAGAGGATTTCCAATAATTATTCCCTTAATATCATTTTCATCAATAATCTCTTTAAGCTTTTCAATCAACTCTTTTTGAGAATTTTTAATTATTGTTTTTAAAGGAGTAGCAATTAATTGTTTTTCATCACAAATGGAGACCCCGATTCTTTTAGAACCAAGGTCTAGACCTATCAATCTACACTTATCTGAGTGTTTTTTTTTAAATTCTTCTAAAGTGACCATATTGTATATTTTAAACTTAAATGGTAGTTTGCGTCATATTTAAATAGCATATGAGTATAGATCTTAAAACAATAAAACATATCTCTAAATTATCAAGAATTTCAGTTGATGAAAAAAGGGCTGAAAAATTAGCTGGTGATTTAAATTCAATTTTTGATTTTATTGAGAAACTTAATGAATTAAAAACAGATAAAGTTAAACCCTTAACATCTATTGCTGAGACAACTCTAAAATTAAGGTCTGATGAAGTAAAAAGTAAAAATATCAGGGAACAGATTATTAAAAATTCTCCACAAGATAATGAAGATTATTTTGTTGTACCAAAGGTAATTGAATAATGTCAGATATAACAAAACTATCTTTAACAGAATTAGTTGAAAATATTAAAAATAAAAAACTTTCCTCAACGGAGATAACTAAAGCATTTATTGAAAGATCTGAAAAGTCTAAAGAACTAAATGCTTATATTACAGATGATTTCACATCAGCTTTAGATAAAGCAAAAAAATTTGATCAAAAACCTAATTTGGATTTAAAATTACCTGGTATTCCAATGGCAGTAAAAGATTTATTTTGTACAAAAAATATTAAAACAACTGCTGGTAGTAAAATATTAAATAATTTTGTACCAACTTATGAGTCAACAGTAACTGAAAATATTTGGAATGAAGGAGCAATTCTTCTTGGTAAATTAAATTGTGATGAATTTGCTATGGGCTCATCAAATGAAACTAGTTTTTTTGGCAATGTGCAAAATCCAATTGATAAAGATTTAGTTCCAGGTGGTTCATCTGGTGGATCTGCTTCAGCAGTTGCTGGACAATTAACGCCAATTACAATTGGAACAGATACTGGTGGATCAATTAGACAACCAGCTTCATTTACAGGAACAGTCGGTTTAAAACCAACATATGGAAGCTGTTCACGTTATGGAATTGTTGCATTCGCTTCATCATTGGATCAAGCTGGACCGATGGCTCAAAATGTGAAGGATTGTGCTTTGTTACAAGAAGTAATTAGTTCTTATGATACAAAAGACTCTACATCAATAGATTTTAAAAGGAATAAATATAGTAAAGAACTTACTAACAACATAAAAGGAAAAAAAATTGGAATTCCAAAAGAATATAGAGTTGATGGGATGCCAAAAGAAATAGAGGATCTTTGGCAAAAGGGAATTCAATATGTGAAAGACTGTGGTGCTGAAACAATTGATATTTCTCTTCCGCATACAAGCTATGCTTTGCCAACTTATTATATTGTAGCTCCTGCAGAAGCTTCTTCAAACTTAGCAAGATATGATGGTGTTAAGTATGGATTTAGAGCTAAGGGTGAAAACTTAATCGATATGTACGAAAAAACTAGATCTGAGGGTTTTGGCGCAGAAGTCCAAAGAAGAATTATGATTGGAACTTATGTATTATCATCAGGTTATTACGATGCGTATTATCTCAAAGCACAAAAAGTAAGAAAACTGATCAAAAATGATTTTGATGAGGTTTATAAAAAAGTTGATGCAATTTTAACTCCATCTACACCAAGTTCAGCATTTAAAATAGGTGAAAAAACAAACGATCCAGTTTCTATGTATCTTAATGATATATTTACAGTGCCAGTTAATCTTGCAGGCCTTCCAGGAATTTCAATCCCAGCAGGTCATGACTCAAAAGGTTATCCTTTAGGTTTACAAATTATTGGTAAAGCTTTTGATGAACAAAATATATTGAATATAGCATATGCAATGGAAGAGAAGATAAATTTTAAAAACAAAATTACTGACTGGTGGATTAAGTGAGCAAAAAAGATTTAAAATACTTAATTAATAGAAAAGATAATCAATACGAAGTAGTAATTGGTTTAGAAGTTCATGCACAAATATTATCTGAATCAAAGTTATTTTCTAGCTCATCAACTAAATTTGGAGCCGAACCAAATACACAAGTAAGTTTAGTTGATGCAGCATTTCCAGGAATGTTGCCTGTGATAAATGAATTTTGTGTTAAACAAGCAATTAAGACTGGAATAGGCCTTAATGCAAAGATTAATAAACGTTCAGTATTTGATAGAAAAAATTATTTTTATGCAGATTTACCTCAAGGATATCAGATTTCACAATTTAAAGATCCTATAGTAGGTGAGGGTAAAGTAATTTTAGATATGCCAAATGGACAAAAAGAAGTAGGTATAGAGAGATTGCATTTAGAACAAGATGCAGGAAAAAGTATTCATGATCTTGATCCACAGAATACATTTGTAGATTTAAATAGATCAGGTGTAGCTTTAATGGAAATTGTAAGCAAACCAGATCTTCGGTCACCAGATGAAGTAAGTGCATATATAAAAAAATTAAGATCAATTATGCGATACCTAGGTACATGTGATGGAAATATGCAGGAGGGATCATTAAGGGCAGATGTCAATGTTTCTGTTAGATCAAAAGGTTCAAAAGAACTTGGAACAAGATGTGAAATTAAAAATGTAAATTCTATCAAATTTATGCAAATGGCTATTGAATATGAAGCAAATAGACAAGTTGATTTAATCGAAGAAGGTAAATCTATTGATCAAGAGACAAGATTATTTGATACTAAAAAAAATGAAACAAGATCAATGAGATCAAAAGAAGATGCTCACGATTATCGATATTTTCCAGATCCTGATTTATTACCTTTAGAGGTTTCTGATGAATTCATTAATGATCTTAAGAATAATGTTCCAGAATTACCAGATGATAAAAAGAAAAGATTTATTGATGAATTTAAGCTGTCGCCATATGAGGCAACAATCTTAGTTTCAGATATTGATATAGCAAAATATTTTGAAGAAGTTGTTGCTAAGATGGGAAAGAACAAAGATATTAAATTAGCTGTTAACTGGATTACAGGTGAATTATTTGCAGTTTTAAATAATAAAAATTTAGAAATTTCACAAAGTCCTGTAAGCGCAAAGAATTTAGCCATACTAGTTAACTTAATTAAGAATGGAACAATTTCAGGGAAAATAGCAAAGACTGTATTTGAATTAATGTTGGATGGGAATAAAGATCCTCAAAAAATTGTAGAAGAAAAAGGACTAAAACAACAAAGTGATCCTAAAGCTATAGAGTCTTTAATAGATAAAATAATTAATGATAATAGAGAAAAAGCCATTGAGTATAAGCAAGGTAAAGAAAAATTATTTGGTTTTTTTGTTGGGCAAGCAATGAAAGCCTCTGGAGGTAAAGCTAATCCTCAACTTATAAATGAGATATTAAAGAAAAAACTTCAATAGAATGGGTGCAAACCTTAATATTACCGAAAAGTTGCAAAATTATATAAATGATTTTGGTTTAAATTTGCATCCAATTCAAAAAGAGATAATTAATTACAATAAAACTCTAGGTGACATCAAAAGAATGCAGATTGATCCTACTCAATGTCATTTTCTTCATCTAATTATAAAAGTTTCAAATATCAAAAATGTTCTTGAAATCGGAACTTTTACAGGACTTAGTGCTCTCTCAATTTCACTTGCATTACCTGATGATGGAAAACTAATTGCTCTTGATAAAAGTGAAGAGACAAACAAAATAGCATTAGATTTTTTCAAAAAGGCTAATCAAGAGCATAAAATTAAAACAATAATAAAACCAGCTTTTGAAAGTTTGAAAGAATTAAAAAATAATAAATTTGATATGGTATTTATTGATGCTGATAAAATGAATTATAAGAAATATTATGAAAATTCTTTAGAACTTTTAAATAAAGGTGGGCTAATTATTATTGATAATGTTTTATGGCATGGTGAAGTCGCTGATGAAAAAAATAATGATAAATTTACTATAAATATTAGAGAATTTAATAAGTTTGTATTTGAAGATAAAAGAGTAGAGCAAATCATTATTCCATTAGGTGATGGAATGACTGTTTGTAGAGTTTTATAATGTTTAAAGTTTTAGGTTTTTATAAATTTATAAAGATTAAATCTTTAAAAAAAAATAAATATTCTTTACAAAAGTTTTTAAACTCAATCAATATAAAAGGGACTATAATTATTGCTAAAGAAGGATTAAATGGAACTATTTCTGGCCGAATAAAAGATATTGATAAAACGACAAAAAAATTAAAATCTTTATTTTCGTTTAAACAATTTGATAGTAGCAATGAATCTAAATCTAAATTCCAGCCATTTCATAAACCTAAAGTTAAGATTAAAAAAGAAATTGTTCCAATGAATTTAACTATAAATTCTAAAGAAAGAAATATGAAAGCTCATTTAGAACCAAAAGAATGGAATAAGCTTATTAAAAATAAAAATACTCATATAATTGATACTAGAAAACCTTTTGAATATAAGATTGGAACTTTTAAAAAATCAGTAAATCCAAATGTTAATAACTTTAGGGATTTTCCTAAATATCTAAATAAACTTAATAAAAATAAATCCGTAGCAATGTTTTGTACTGGTGGAATACGCTGTGAAAAAACTTCAGTATACTTGAAAAACAAAGGATTTAAAAATATCTATCAACTAAATGGAGGTATCTTAAATTACCTCAAAAAGATAAAGAAAAAAGAAAGTTTATGGAAAGGGGAGTGTTTTGTTTTTGATAACAGAATTAGTCTTAAACATGGATTAAAATTAGGTTCTTATTCTATGTGCAGCGGATGTCGAATGCCCATATCTATAAAAGATAAAAGATCGAAGAAGTACGAGGAAGGTGTTTCTTGCCCTAATTGTTATGACAAATTAACAGAAACTCAAAAATCACGTTTTAGAATGAGACAAAGTCAGATATATAAAGCTAAACAATCTGGAAAAAAATATATTTTTCAAAAAGAATATAAATAGGAAATTTTAATGAAGTCAATTAAGTTAACTAAGGATCCTATATGGATGTTACTAAGAAAAGTTACAATACCTGCAAGTACAGGATCTTTATTTCAGACTTTTTATAATTTAGTTGATACTTGGTTTGCAGGTAGAATTTCTGCAGAGGCTATAGGTGCTATAGCAAAATCATTCCCCATTTATTTTACTATTATTGCTGTTGGTGTTGGTCTAGGTGCTGCAACAAATGCTTTAATTGGTAATTCTATAGGTGAAAAAAAAGTAAGAGTTGCTTCCATGTATATTGCTCAATCTTTAATTTTTGCTTTAGTAATATCAATATTTGTAACTTTATTTGGTTTGAGCTCATCAAATTATCTACTGGGTATTATGGGATCTGATGCTGCAGGTATAGTTTTAACTAGAGAGTATTTAGATATTATTTTTTATGGAACTTTTATTGTATTGATACAAATTTCATTAAATGGAACCCTAAATGCTCAAGGTGACACAAAAAGTTATAGAAATGTTTTAATCTTTAGTTTTTTTCTAAATATTTTTTTAAATCCACTTTTTATATGGGGATATGGTTTTATTCCTGGATTTGGTATTGCTGGATTAGCGATAGCTACAGTAATTTCACAATTAATTGGAACAATTTACCTAGCTTACAAAGTTAATGATTGCAAAATTAGAGAGTATTTAAAATTACAATGCTTCATCCCCAAGTTTGAATATTTAAAACCGTTAACGACACAAGCGGTTCCTATTATGTTCAGTATGTTATTTATTGGAGTAGGTATATTCAATATCTTATATTTTATTGGGCAGTTTGGTGAACTCGCTACAGCTGGTTATGGGGCAGCATTAAGAGTCGAGCAAGTTTTTTTACTACCAGTTATTGGATTAAATACAGCAGTTCTTTCAATTGGTGGACAAAATTTTGGTGCTAAAGCTTATGATAGAATAAGAGAACTATATACTAAGGCTCTATTATTCGGCTCTTCATTCATGGCAATTGCTGGAATAATAATTTTTTTTGGTGCTGAATTTTTTGTTTCTTTATTTACTGATAACCAAGAAGCAGTTATGAGTGGAGTTATTTATTTAAAAATCGCAGCATTAATTGGACCAATTTATCCAGTGTTCTTTATTACCACAGCGGTATTTCAAGCTGTTAAAAAACCTCTTTATAGTCTTTATTTAAGCATCTTAAGGTTAACAGCATTTCCTTTTTTAAGCTTATGGTATGTAATTAATATTAGGGGTGGTGATTATGAGGATATTTTTTATACAATTATGGCTACAAATTGGATAATGGGAATTGCTGTTTTAATATTTATTGGTTATTTTCTAAATAATGTATTTAAACAAAACAAACTTATTTTTAGCTATTAGTATCTGCCTAATATTTTTTTTTCTTACTTATTTTGATGTTAAATCAAAAGAAATAAAAATTATTGATGGTGACACTATTCATTTAAACGGTGAAAAAATTCGCTTTAGTGGTATTGATACTCCTGAGATTAATCAAACTTGCAAAAAAAATAATGAGGTCATTAAATGTGGCATTCAAGCAAAAGAATTCCTAGCTAAGATAATTGAAAATAATGAAATAAACTGTATCAGAGAAGGCAAAGATCAATACAAAAGAACATTAGCTGAATGTTTTGTAAATAATCTTAGCTTATCAAGTTACTTAGTGAAAAATGGATATGCTTTTGCATATAGAAAGTATTCTAATAAATTTATTGCTGATGAAGATTTTGCAAAATCTAATAATTTAGGAATGTGGTCCATGAGCTTTGAATATCCTTGGGATTGGAGAAAAAAAAATTAGTCTTTTTGTAATTTTTTTTCTAATTTCCTTACCAAATAAGAAACAATTAATATTAAAATCAAATACTCTAAAATTAAAAATGTATATATTTCCAAAGGTCGATAAGTTGTAACAACAAGTTCGTTAGCTTTTCTTGTTAAGTCTCCAATACCTATTATTGATACCAATGATGACATCTTTAAAACATAAACAAATTGATTTCCAATAGCTGGTAAAATATTTTTAATAGCTTGCGGGAGAATAACTAACTTTAATTTTCTAAAAAAATTTAGCCCTAATGAACTTCCTGCTTCCCATTGAGATTTTTTAATTGAGTTTATACCTGCTCTAAAAATTTCAGCTTGAAAAGCGCTCTCACTAATAGATAATGCGATGATACCAGATACAAATGGGCTAAAGCTTATACCTGTCATTATAGGTAAACCATAATAAATCCATAAAATTAAAACCAATAATGGGATTGCTCTTACAATTTCCACATACCCTATATTCAGATATGTTAGAAATTTATTTTTAGCTAAAGATGGTATTGCAACAACAAGTCCTAGAAAAATAGAGATAATTATTGAAACAATTGAGATAAAGATAGTTGTAGTTAAACCACTTAATAAAAATTTAAGATTGGTTAGTCCCTCTATATTATTTGGAGATAAGATTAACCAATTTAATTCACTCTTCCCGCATGAAGTTAAAGGCAAAACTAAAAGTAAAAAAAATAAATTTCTCACTCTTAAAGTTATAATGAATTAAAAATTAATTACTAATTGATTATAAGCTCTTTAGATTATATTTAGCTAGTAACTTAGCAAAAAATCCAGATGATTTTTTCTTTTTTATCCAATCATTAACATAACTATTCCATTTATCATCACCTTTTGGAACCATCATTGCTAAAAAGGCTGGGTTTTTTTCCCCATCAGGAACTATTGCTAGTTGTGGATATTTGATTACTAGTTTATTGGCTTCTGTAGAGCTAGTAATATTTCCATCAGCTCTTCCAGCTAAAACTTCTTGAAAGTCTCTTGCAGGAGCTTCAACTGAATTTAATTTAGATTTTGGGAAAAATTCTTTTGCTTTTTCTTCTTGCGAAGTACCAAGAGTGGTAGCAATTGTTACATTTGAATTATTTAGTGAGTCCCAAGTTGGAAATTTTTTTAAATTCTTTTTTAAAACTAAAGGAACCGTTCCATATTTGTAATAAGCATCAGTAAATCCAGCAACCTCAGCTCTTTTAGGGGTTTTTGTTACACTTGTTGAAATATCATATCTTTCAGATGTGATACCTGAGACAATTGTTTTCCATTCTGCAGGTACAAATTCAATTTTAACACCCATATCTTTTGCCAATTCATTCATAACATCAATATCGAATCCTTTGTATTTATTAGTAGCAGGATCTTTAACAGTCATTGGGTCCCAATCTCCAGTTGTACCAACTTTGAGTACGCCTGATGATAAAATCTTATCTAGATTTGAGTCTGCATTTGAGGAAAAAGGTAAAAAAGCAAATAATGCTATAAGAAATATTTTTTTCATTCTTACTTAATAACTTATTTAAAATCTAAATGTGACTATAATCTTGACGCACTATCATTCATCCATGAGAATAAATGTTGTGAAAATGAGCGTCTAACAAAGAGATTTACTTCATTTCTATTTTGATTTTGAATAATCACATCAATTTTAGCAAGAATCGTTTGTGTAACAGAGCCTTTTTTATTTCTAAAATTATTAAAGTTATAGGGAGATCCTGTTTGAAATAAATCATAAATCTTGTTTCCTTTAAGATTTATTAATACAAATTGATCAGTTACGTCTGTTACGGCACCTAAATTGAGATTTGAAATATTCTTGTTTAATAATTTTTCTATTTGATATTCATTGGAATTTTCATCCATAGTTTTATTAGAATAAATCATCCACTCATCAGGACTCAACCACAAAGAAGTCAATTCTTCACTTTGTGACGAAGTATTAGCCTCAGTTGGTAAAAGCATATTTAAAGATTTACCCACAGCTGAAATAAATTCTCTTTTTTTTCCTCTTATAATTAATTTCATTATAGGGCTTATTTCTCTCATCTGAAGATCTTGATATAATTTGTCTTCATTTAGTGCTTGAGTATAGTTAAGCATTTAATCTTTTATTCTCCTTATCTAAAAAGACTGGATCAGCCACTGTTACATTAATAAATTTATTTTCCATTGGTATTATAAGTTTTTGACCTATCATGTTTTTTCCACCTCTAACAACTCCTAATGCAATAGATTTTTTTAGGTTAGGACTATAATAACTTGATGTTACATGGCCTAACATTTCTATAGGTTTTTTTTTAATATCTGCAATTATTTGAGCACCTTCCTCTAATATTTCTTGAGGATTCTCTGTTAATAAACCAACTAATTGTTTTCTATCCTCTCTAATCGTATCTGATCTATATAAAGATCTTTTTCCAATAAAATCATATTTTTTTTTACTTACTATCCAATCCATTTGTAAATCGATCGGTGTCATCGTTGCATCTGTATCCTGACCAACAATTATAAAACCTTTTTCAGCTCTAAGTAGGTGCATAGTTTCAGTTCCATAAGGTGTAATATTAAAATCTTTACCTGCTTCCATACATTTTTCCCAAATTGACTTACCATAATTAGACTGAACATTAATTTCATAACTATGTTCTCCGGTAAAACTAATTCTCATTACTCTACAATTTATATGACCTATTTTAGTGTTCTTAAAAGACATATGTGGAAAATTTTTATCAGAAAAATCTAAATCAGGAATAACAGTAGACACAATTTTTTTACTGTTTGGTCCACAAACACTTACTGTTGCATAATGATCTGTAACAGATGTTAAATAAACATCTAATTCTGGCCATTCAGTTTGTAAATAATCTTCTAATTTTCCCATTACATTGGCAGCACCACCAGTAGTTGTTGTCATAATGTAATGATTTTCACCTAATCGAGTGGTAACCCCATCATCATAAACCATTCCATCTTCATTAAGCATTAGTCCATAGCGACATTTCCCAATACTAAGTTTTGACCACGCATTAGTATAAACACGATTTAAAAATTCGGATGCATCAGTACCCTGAATGTCAATTTTACCAAGAGTAGAAGCATCTAAAATACCAGCACTATCTCTTGCTGCTCTACTTTCCCTCTGAACAGCTTGATGCATGTCCTCATTATCTTTTGGATAATACCAAGCTCTCTTCCATTGACCAACATTTTCAAATTCAGCTTTATTAGCAATATGCCATTCATGTATAGGAGTTCTTCTAAATACGTCAAAATATTCACCAACATTTCTACCAACTAATGTTCCAAAAGTAAGTGGAGTATAGGGTGGTCTAAAAGTAGTTGTTCCGAGTTCACCCATTTTTGCACCAGCAGTTTCAGAGATAATTCCTAGAGCATGCATATTTCCTAATTTACCTTGATCGGTACCCATACCAGTTGTTGTATATCTTTTTACGTGCTCAATAGATCGAAAGCCTTCTCTTAAAGCTAATTTAATATCTTTTGCTGTGGCATCATTTTGATAGTCAATAAATGGTTTTGTTTTCCCAAAAATTTTATCTGAGGGAAGAAGCCAAATATTTCTTTTTGATTTGCTTATCTTTGATGAAATTTCAAAATTTTCATATTCTATATTCTTTATATTTAAAAATTTTTTTAAAGATTTTGTTATATTTAAAAAAATTTCATTTAAAGTAAAATCACCGTTACATGAGCCTATATTGATTTGTTCAGAAGGATAGCTATTAGGAATAAATACTTGATCTTCCTCTCTAAATTTTAATTTTCCACCTGATTGGGTAAACAAGTGCACTGATGGGGTCCAACCTCCAGATACACCTAAACAGTCACATGAAATTTTTATTTTAGAGCCAATAACTTTTTGACCATCTTTAGAAAGTTGCATAATAGAGACTTTATTTATTCTTTTAAAGCCCTCTGTATCAGTTACAGTAAATCCTTTATAAATTTTAACATTATTTTTTTCTAATTCATAAAATAATTTTGAGTCCACAATCTCTCTATTATCTATTATTGCTTCAACATTAATTCCCTTTTGAATTAAACTAATCGCTGTCTCATATGCTGTATCGTTATTAGTTAAAAATATATTTTTTTTACCACAAGATACGCCATATAAATCAGAATATTTTTTTATTGCTGATGAAAGTAAAATTCCTGGCCTATCATTATTGTCAAATATAAGAGGCCTTTCAATAGATCCAGTAGCAGAAATTACTTTTTTTGCTCTTATTTTAAGCAATCTATGTCTAACTTTATCTTTTCTAAACTCAATTGGTAAATGATCAGTCAGATTTTCTCGAGCTAATAAAAAATTATAGTTATGAAAAGCTGCTACAGTAGTTCTTGTTTTAATTTCTAAATTTTCTATTTTTTTTATTTCATTGATTTCATTTTCTAACCATGAACCTGAAGTTTGATTGTTTATTTTAAAGATATCAGAGTTTTGATAAATAGTTGATCCTCCTAGATTTGGTTTTTCATCTACTAAAAGTGTATTAAAACCATTTTTAGCAGCAGTTTTTGCTGCCATTATTCCCGATATACCTCCTCCAATAACCAAAACATCACAATGAATATATTTATGTTCATATATGTCAGGATCTGGTTCTGTTGGGGATTTACCTAAACCTGCAGATTTTCTTATAAAATATTCATACTTTTCCCAAAAACTAGCAGGCCACATGAAGGTTTTGTAATAAAAACCAGCGGGCAAAAATGGGGATAAGAAATTATTAATTCCTCCCAAGTCAAAATTAACACTTGGCCAACAATTTTGACTTGAAGCTTCTAACCCCTCGTAAATTTCTATTTCAGTTGCTCTTACATTTGGTTCTGTTCTAGCAGTATTTTTATGAAGTTGAACAATAGCGTTAGGTTCCTCTGAACCTGCTGTCATAATTCCTCGAGGTCTATGATATTTAAAACTTCTTCCAACCAAATGTATATCATTAGCTAAAAGAGCTGAAGCTAAAGTATCTCCCTTGAAACCATAATATTTTTTACCATTAAACTTAAATGAAATTCTATATGTTTCATCAATATATTTACTTGTTTTAACTCTTAAATTTTTAGTCATTTATGATTTTATGGGTGGTTTTTCACCCATTTTATAAATTGCTTTAATTTTATCATTTGATGTATCACGAACCATATTAAACCATTTTCTACATCCATGTACATGATTCCATCTCTCAAACTGAACACCTTTAATA
>CACDHZ010000009.1 GCA_902552705.1 uncultured Pelagibacteraceae bacterium | reverse complement strand
CCCATGTATTCATTATTAAGAATAAATATTTTTATTGGTAAATTGTATTGAACAGCAGTTGACATTTCTTGAATTGTCATCAGAACTGAAGCCTCACCTGCTATATCTACTACCAATTTTTCTGGATGAGCTATTTGAACACCAACTGCTGCGGGCAATCCATATCCCATCGTTCCTAAACCACCTGAAGTCATCCATCTATTAGGTTTATCAAATTTATAATGTTGTGCAGCCCACATTTGATGTTGTCCAACCTCAGTAGTTATATAAGTATCTTTATTTTTTGTTAATTCATATAGTCTCTGAACAGCATGTTGAGGTTTAATGATTTTATCACTATTTATATAATTAAGTGATTTTTTTGTTTTCCATTTTTCAATCTGTTGCCACCATTTAGATATTTTTTGTTTATTAGATTTTTCTAAATTCAAATTTTTATTTTTTAATGTTTTTGTTATTAAATTTATAACTTCTGCTACATCTCCTTCTATTGATAGATCAACCTTAACAATTTTATTAATTGATGATGGATCTATATCAATGTGAACTTTTTTTGATTTTGGTGAAAACTCATCAATTTTTCCTGTAATACGGTCATCAAATCTTGCTCCAATGTTAATTAATAAATCACAGTCATGCATCGCATTATTTGCTTCATAAGTCCCATGCATTCCCAACATTCCAATAAATTGATTGTCACCTCCGGGAAATGCTCCAAGTCCTTGCAATGTAGATGTTATTGGAAAACCTGTCAGTCTTACTAACTCTCTAAGTAACTCGCTAGCTTTAGGTCCAGAATTAATTACACCTCCTCCAGTATAAAAAATTGGTTTCTTAGCTTTAGACATTAGCTCAATAAGTTGGTCAATTTCTTTTTGATTAAATTTATTATTTAATTTTCCATTTACTTTTTTTTCTTTTTTTGGAGCTAAATATTTTGTTTTTGCAAATTGAATATCTTTTGGAATATCAACTAATACAGGTCCAGGTCTTCCTGTTGTCGCTACTTTAAATGCTTCATGTATAACTCTGGACAAATCTTTTATATCTTTTACCAACCAATTATGCTTTGTGCATGGTCTTGTAATACCTGTAGTATCACATTCTTGAAAAGCATCTGTGCCTATTAAGTGTGTCGGTACTTGGCCTGAAATACAAACTAATGGTACCGAGTCCATATAAGCATCGGTTAGTGCTGTAACAACATTAGTAGCGCCTGGGCCAGACGTAACTAAAACAACACCAGGTTTACCAGATGATCTTGCGTACCCTTCGGCGGCATGACCTGCCCCTTGCTCGTGTCTAACTAAAATATGTTTTATTGTTGGATGGTTTTTTAACTCATCATATATAGGAAGAACAGCTCCACCAGGATATCCAAAAATATGTTCTACTTTTTGGTCTTCCAGACACTTAAATACAATTTCTGCTCCTGAATATAAATTCCCCATTTGGGCAATCTATTCGACTTTATATTAATTGGTCAAGTTTAAGAGACGATTTATTTAATTTTTTTATGTAGTCGTTGAATTTGATTGGACTAATTTTTTTCCAAGATCTCATCCTGCTTCTCGCCCATGTTGCTTGTCTTTTGGCGTATTGTCTAGTTTTAATAGTGATTAATTCCTGAGCTTCATTCAAATTGATTTGTTTTTTAATATATTTTGTCAATTCAGCAATCCCAATTACTTTTTGTATACTATGGTCTCTCCTGATTTTGAGTTTAAGAAACCTTTTTACCTCATTAATTGCACCATCTTGGATCATCGTTTTGGCTCTTTCTGAAATTTTTTTTACAAGATCTTCTCTTTTTAAATCAACATATAATTTTAAAAATTCCTTTGTTTTAAATACTGACTTAGTTTTTTTAAGCCAATCATACATAGAAATATTAGTATAATATTTAATTTCATAAGCTCTGATTGATCTTTGTTTATCATTAGGATTAATCTTTTTTTTAACTTTTGGGTCAATCTTTAAAAGACTCTGATAGAATTTTTCTTGTCCCTCTATTTTTTGTAATAATCTAATTTTTTTTCTTATCTTTTTAGGAACTTCTGGGATTTCTACCAAACCATTAATTAAAGATTGAAAATATAAACCTGTGCCGCCAACTAAAATAGGAATTTTTTTTCTTTTTTTAATATCCTCAATAATTTTTATTACTGCGTTTAACCACTGACCAGTAGAAAATTTTTTATTTAAATCAATGACTCCATATAAATGATGTTTTATTTTTTTTTGATTTCGTGTTTCTGGTCTAGCCGTTAAGATTTTAAATTTTTTGTAAACTTGCATGCTGTCAGCATTAATAATCTCACCATTAATTTTTTTAGCAATTTTAATAGCAAAATTTGATTTACCTGAGGCTGTTGGTCCAGATATTAAAATAATTTTGGACTTCTTGTCCATTATTAATCTAACTTAATACCAATATATCTTTTTTGGTTTTGATTATTATAAATTACAAATAGAATTGTCTTTTGATTAGATTTTAAAGCAGCATCGACTAAACTTTCAAGGTCTTTGATAGATCTTATTTTTTTCTTTTGTGCTTCAATTATTACATTGCCTACATTCAAATTTTTTATCGGGCTGTTATCATCTATCTTTGTAATAACTAATCCAGTAGTTTGATTTGGAAGTTTTCTTTGTTCAATATCATTTTTATTTAATAATCTTACCTCAATTTTTAAAGATTTAATTTCAGTTATTTCTGGTTTTTCATTTTCAACTTTTTTTTTCTTTTCTTGAAAATCTTCAGAGGTTTCAAGTCTTCCTAATGTGATATTTAAAATTATTTCTTTTTTATTTCTCCAAATTTTAACTTTAACTTTTTTTCCAACTTCAGTCTTCGCTACTATCATTGGAAGCTCTTTCATCTCTTTTATTTTTTCACCATTAAATTCTAAAATTATATCTCCAGCTTTCACGCCTGCTTTATCTGATGGGCTATTTTTTGCTACACTTGCAACTAATGCGCCTCTAGGTTTATCCAGCTTTTCTATTTCAGCTATCTCTTTTGTAACGTCTTGAATTCTAACTCCTAACCATCCTCTTTTTGTTTCTCCAAATTCTACCAGTTGATCTATCACAAGTTTTGCAC
The DNA here is from genome assembly GCA_902552705.1 of uncultured Pelagibacteraceae bacterium. Taxonomy (GTDB): domain Bacteria; phylum Pseudomonadota; class Alphaproteobacteria; order Pelagibacterales; family Pelagibacteraceae; genus Pelagibacter. The sequence goes on along the minus strand of CACDHZ010000009.1, from coordinate 33,508 downwards.
TGTTAGACGGTATTGAAAAACCTATTCCAATAGAACCACTTCTTCCTAGAATTGCTGTATTAATCCCAATCACATCTCCATTCATGTCAAATAATGGACCACCAGAATTTCCTGAGTTTATAGAGGCATCAGTTTGTATATAATCTTCATATCTTGATAATCCGATTGATCTATTTCTAGCTGAGATAATTCCTGATGTTACAGTGCCACCTAAACCAAAAGGATTTCCTATTGCAATTACCCAATCACCTATTCTAGCATTATCTGAATTACCAAACTTAACTGGAATAAATTTTTCTTTAGTATCTAATTGTAACACTGCTATATCAGATAAAGGATCAGCACCTATAACTTTAGCTTTAAACTCTTTGTCGCCATTTACTCTTACAATAATATCTTCTGCATCCTGAATTACATGATTATTTGTTACAACTATTCCTTTTGCATCAATTATAAATCCTGAACCTAATGCTGAAGATTGTCTTTCTTGAGGTACTCCAAACTCTTTAAACATATCCTCAAATGGTGAACCAGGAGGAAATTGAAAATTAGGGAAAGGATTGCTTCTAGTGACTATTGTTTGTGTTGTTGAAATATTCACCACAGAAGGCATCAGTCTTTCAGCTAGATCAGCAAATGACGCTGGAGCATCTTTTGAAAAAACTTGAGGAAAATAGCCAATAATAAAAAATACTACTAATAATTTTTTAATTTTATTCATTTTATCTTTTTATGTACCAAATAATAATAAATCCAATAATGCTAAATATGAACCCACCTATTCTAAGTTGACTATTACTAACCTCATTTAATCTAGACAACATATTTTTCATTTTTGATGGAAATAAGGCGTATAAAATTCCCTCAATAAAAAGAAAAAGTCCAAAAGCTATAATTAGCTCTCTCATTATTTAGGATTATTGATTTTGTTTAATATTGCCAAAAAATTTAAAGAACTCACTATCTGGAGAAAGAATTAATGATGTATCTCCACCAATTAATGCTGTTTCATAAGCTTGCATTGCCCTATAAAAAGCAAAGAAATCAGGATCTCTTCCAAATGCTTCTGCAAAGATTTTATTTCTTTGACCATCACCTTCACCTTTCATAATTTCCGATTTTTTTTGAGCATCAGCCAAAATTACTGTAACTTCTTTATCAGCAGTCGATGTAATAGTCACTGCCATTTCAGCACCTCTCGCTCTAAATTCTTTAGCTTCTCTTTCTCTTTCAGTCTGCATTCTTCTATAAATCGCTTCACTGTTTGCTTGAGGTAAATCTGCTCTTTTAATTCTAACATCAACAATTTTAATTCCAAAGTTCTCAGCCTCTGTATTCACACCCTCTTGAATAAGTGCCATCTGCTTTGTTCTGTCTTCTGATAATAATGTTTGTAATTCCTGTTGACCAAGAACATTTCTAATTCTTGAATTAATAATTGTCGCCAATCTTGATCTTGCAACTCTTTCATTTCCAACAGAAATATAAAATTTAAGAGGGTCAACAATTTGAAATCTTGCAAAAGCATCAACTATTAACCTTTTTTGGTCAGAAGCAATTACCTCCTCTGGTGGAGTATCCAAGTTTAAAATTCTTTTATCTAAAAAAACTACGTTTTGAATGAAAGGAAGTTTAAAATTTAATCCAGGTTTTAAAATTATTCTTTTTGGATCACCAAACTGAAGCACTATAGCTTGATTAACCTCTTTGACAATAAATATTGAGAAAAAAGCAATCGCAGCTAAGATAATGATTAAAGGTAGTAAAATTTTTTTTGCGTTCATTTAATTTGTTGCTTTCTTTTTATTTAATTCTGGTAATGGAAGATAAGGAACTACTCCTGATCCTGCATTTTTTTCTATAATTACTTTTTCGATATCAGCTAAGACTTTTTCCATTGTCTCAAGATACATTCTCTCTTGTGTTACTTCTTTAGCTTTAACATACTCATTATAAATTGATATAAATCTACTGGCTTCACCTTCTGCTTTTGCAACAACCTCTTTCTTATAAGCTTCTGCTGCTTGTAAAATTTTTTGCGCTTCACCTCTCGCTCTCGGAATTACATCATTTGCGTAAGCTTCAGCTTCGTTTTTAGATCTTTCCATGTCTGCTCTTGCTGCCTGTACATCTCTAAAAGCATCAATTACCTGATCAGGAGGATCTGCTTTTTGTGTTTGAACTTGAGTGATTTGAATTCCACTTGTGTATTCATCTAAAATTTTTTGAATAATTTCTTGTGTATCTGTTTCTATAATTGATCTTCCTTCAGTTAAAATTGGTTGAATGTCAGATCTTGCTATTACTTCTCTCATAGCAGTTTCTGCAGCAGCTTTAACTGTTCCCTCTGGGTCTTGAATTTTAAATAAAAAATTACCTGCATCTTTGATCACCCAAAATACTGAAAAGTCTATATTAACAATATTTTCATCCCCAGTTAACATTAAACTTTCTTGAGGAACATCCGCAACTCCACCACCTGATGAAAAGCCGCTATCTCTCTCTGATCTAAATCCAATATCCATTCTATTTACTTTTGTAACCTTCGGTGTCAAAACTGACTCTACTGGGAAAGGAATATGATAATTTAAACCAGGTTGTGTAGTTTTAACAAATTTACCAAATCTTAATACCACCCCTTGTTCATCGGGAAGCACTCTGTATAGACCGCTTGCTAACCACACTAAAACCAAAATTATTAATATTAAACCTATTGGTTTTCCACCTGTTGAATTTCCAGGTAAAAATTTATTAATTTTACTTTGAATATCTCTTATTATTGCCTCGATATCAGGTGGCGTTGGTCCTCTTCCAGAGCCATTACCATTTCCTCCTCCTGGGGGTGTTCCCCAAGGGCTTCCACCTCTTTGTTGAAAATCATCAGACATACACTATCTATATAGTGTCTAATTTAACAAAAACAAGTTAAGATCAAATTATGTCTGATAAAAAGCCGGAACTAAGTGCCGCAATGAAAAGTAAGGTAGAACCAAAGGTTTTTAAAAAAAATCCAATTATTGGAACAAAATTTACCATAGCTATTTCAAGTGCTAAAGGAGGAGTAGGAAAATCAACATTTGCTACGAACCTAGCATTAGCATTAAAAAAAATAGGATGCAAAGTTGGATTATTAGATGCAGATATTTATGGTCCATCAATTCCTAAAATGTTTGGAATTGAAGAAAAACCAAAAAGTGATGGTCAAAAATTAGAACCTATTGTCAAATACGATATTCAATGCATGTCTATTGGATTTCTAGCTGATCAACAAACTCCTATGATCTGGAGAGGACCAATGGTCACTAGCGCAATTAAAACGTTTACACAAAAAGTAAATTGGAAAGATTTAGATTTTATAATTGTGGATATGCCTCCTGGGACAGGAGATACGCAGCTAACTTTTTCTCAAGAAATAAAGATGGATGGTGCAATAATAGTTTCAACACCACAAGAAGTCGCTTTACTAGATGTGAAAAGAGGAATTAGAATGTTTGATAAACTTAATGTAAAAATTTTAGGACTTGTAGATAATATGAGCTACTTCATTGGAGATGATAATAAAAAATATTATATTTTTGGAGAAGGAGGGGTTTATAAAACAGCCAAAGAATTTAATAAAGAATTTTTGGGAGAGATACCAATTAATACTGAAGTAGGAAAATCTGGTGACAATGGAAAACCAATAGTTGAGGAAAATCCAGATAATGAAATTTCTAAAATATATATAAATTTTGCTAATAAGATTAAATCAACTTATCTTTAAGATTAAAAGCTTCCATTAACTCATTCCATTCTCTTTTTGACAACCCAGAACTTTCTATAGAAACTTTTTCACCTTTAATTAAATTTTGTAAAACAACTTTACCTTTTGCAGAAACTTCTGTTCCGCCAACTCTATAATCCATAAATGCGTCATAAGTTATTGGTACCCACTTTTTTAAAGTGTCTAGCATAATATCTGCATAAACTCGAATTTCATATTGAGCGTGATGGTCAGCCCTTAACCTTAAAAAATTCATTAAATTAAGAAGGTCTGTTTTCCAATACCATTGGGTATAAGTATTTAAAGTTAAGTTCATTCTTGCAAGTTCTCTGGCTAAACCTTTTTTATTTTCATCTATTTTTGAACCATCATATCTTTCATTAAGCATAGTTTCGTAGTTTGCATAAGTTCTTTCTGCATCATCTTTTAAAAGGTTTAATACTTCTTTTGCCTGATCTCCCTCCAAAACATCTCCTCTTCCTTGTCTATTACTAGTTGATTGAGCAGCTAAATTTTCTTTAGATGGTAAATAAAATTCTTTATCTAAAATTGAATATCTTGCGGAATACTCATTTACATTTGCAGTTCTATGTCTAATCCATTGACGTGCGATAAATATTGGTAATTTAATATGATATTTTATTTCACACATTTCAAAAGGAGTGCTATGCCAATGTCGCATCAAATATTTAATTAAACCAGAGTCCGTTGAAACTTGCTTCGTTCCCTTTCCATAAGATACTCTAGCTGATTGTACGATCGAAGTATCATCACCCATATAATCAACAACTCTAACAAAACCATGGTCAAGCGCTGGAATAGCTTCATATAAAATTTTCTCTAACTCTGGTGCGGTAACTCTTTTAGTTTTATTACTTTGTAATTGTTGATTTTTTATCTCTTGCGATTGTTCTTTAGTTAATTTCATGAATGATGTTGAATCTATTTAATTTCCTTTTATATTAATAAAGTTGGTTTTCCAACTATGACGATAAACGAATTTCGTAATAACCATTGCGGACGTGGGGGCAGTACCCACCACCTCCACCATTTACAACTTATGGGGGTGAACTAGATTCGACGGGTGACTAAAGGTTGTTCTTTCGTTCGGAATTGTTCCTCCGCAAAGGGCTATTTTATAAATGCTAACGAAAGTTACGCAATTGCTGCTTAATTAATTTATTAATTAAGTAAACGGGGTTTGGGGCACCTGGCAACAGAACGCCCCTTCTCATTAAATAAGTAAAGTGTTAGTATTAATTATGAACTTAAAAAATATTTTTAAAAAATTTGTTCTTTTAGATTTACTATTAATTATATTGGTTATTTCTACTGTATTTTTTGAGAATGAAACGATCACAAGTTTTAATGAACATGTAGATCAAACTACAGATATGTTTGCCTTAGTTGCACTTATTTATTTTGTCATTTGGTTAGTATCTTTATATTTTTTGTATAAATTTAAGAAAAATGGAAAACAACTTTATTTTTTTACATTTATTTTTGGAGTAATATTATCCCTTCTTATGGGAGCATCTGCTCAAAGTTCAATATCATATGTTGTTGATGGATTAAGTTGGGCAAACTCAGGTGCTATACTTGCATTATTATATTTTAGTCCAATAAAAAAAGAATTTGATAAATAACACAAATAACGCTACCGAGTTACAGAACGCCATTTTTTTTTTAATATATGACATAAAATTTAAAATAATTGACACTTACCTTCGGAAATAGGAGTGTTATTTTTATACTCTAAACCTACAAAAACAAAAGTTAATCTTTTTTTATCAATTAAGGTAGTATAGGTCTGTGCTTTTTCTACACCGGAAAATGTTATAGTATCTTCTAAAACTATAGCATACTCATCTTCAAATATTATTCTATCTGAAACGCCATTAGATTTTTTAAAAAATTTCCCTGTTCTTTCCAGCACTAAAGAAAATGGTTCGCCATTATGACTATAACTACAAACATATTTTTCTGCAAAACCTATATTACAAATCATCAAAACCAGAAAGATGAATAGAGAAAGTTTTTTCATTTATTTTATATTGTGAAAATTTTATTAGTTAAGAACACTGTGGCCTCGATTGATCATACATTTTCTATAAATATCTTCATATTGAGTTTGAGCAGTTGGTGAAAGAAACCAAAAACTTATATTGCTCATAACACTTGTGTTATCTTTAGCTAATTGTTTGCAATGTTGAAGATCGTTGCTTATTTCTTTTGCTTTATCTTCATCAAATGTCCCCGATCTACCTGCTGTATCAACTATTGGTTTATAGCTTGCACAAGAAGTTATTAATCCTAAAACTAAAATTAGTTGTAGAGTTTTGATCATCGATTTCATAATTAGTATTATACCTTATTTGATTGAGTATTGATCAGAATTATATTTATTTTCTAGGTTGAGCCCCAAATCTATTTTTGCCTTTTTTTCCAGCTTGCGAAAACCAAAAAGCCCATAGAGCTAGTGTCACTATATAAATCACATAACCAGTTCCTAGAAGTACGTCTGCAAAAAAACCAGGTATAAAAATACATTGCATCCATCCAGATTGGTTAATATCATGCAAACGCCTAGCTGCAACTGCGATAGATGGAATAAATATTGGTATCATAAGAATTAAAATTGCTCCGTCGGCTGCTGCGTCTGATGCACCAATCACTCCTAAAAGAAAACCTGCAACAAACATATAAATAAAACAAAACAAATAAAAGTACCAAAATTCAGGTCTAGATGCTCTGCCATCAAATTTAGCGTACTTTCCAAAACATGTTCTGAGTGATTCTGTAAATCCCATAAATGAAGTTTAACAATTGTAAGAACTACTGTCAAAAATTTTGATCGTAATATGATCGTAATTCTGTTCGAACTTCTGTCTTTTGTTAAATTAATTTTGTTGCTATATAAGGATTCTAGAAACAAGGTTAAGGGCACTTGGCAACAGAACGCTCCTTTTAATTCATTGAAAATCTCTTATAAAAAATATAATCTTTTTTAATGCAAATCCTTGGTTACATTTTAATAGCACTTGGTGCAGCAGATTTCTTATTAGGAAATTTTGGAAACATAAATCTAACAGGATTTATGGGACCATTGTCATCATTTACTCCTATTGTATTAATAGTTGTTGGTGGTTTGTTGACTCAAGCTGGAAATAAATAATTATATTTTAAGAGCACCTGGCAACAGAACGCTCCTTAGTATCTATTTTTTGAAATTTATTTATTTATTTTTGCAATCATGCCTCCCTCGTAATGCCCAGGGACGTTGCAGGCAGCCTCAAGATCTGCATCAGCACTAAACTTCCATATTAACTCTGCGCTTTGATTTGGTTCTAGTAAAACACTGTTAGAATGAGAATGACTCATCGAATGATCTTTTTTTGCCATTTCTTTCATTTTTTTCTTATCTATTTTATCAGCTAACAAAATTTTACTTTCAACCATTTTCATCATTTCTGGCTGATGCTTGATGTGCATTTCTTTGGTGGCTATATTAAACTCATGAACTAGCTCACCATAGTTAAAAACTAAAAATTTAATTGTTTCACCTTTTTTTATATTTATTTCTTTCGGTTCATAATAATTATCATACATATAGATTATTATTGTCTTGTTGATCTCTGATTCTTTTCCTTTTTCTCCTATCATTTTCATGGATGAAGCAAATAAAAGATTAGGAATTATTATAAAAAATAATATTAATTTTTTCATTTCAATTTAAAGGCTTAAAAATTAAACAAAGACCATTGTTACAAAATCTTTTACCATTTTCACCAGGACCATCTTCAAAAACATGACCGTGGTGCGCTCCACAATTCGAGCAATGATATTCAATTCTTTTCATGCCAAAAGAATAATCAACTTTTGTTTTAAATGCACCTGGTAGAGACTCTGAAAACGATGGCCATCCAGTTCCACTATCATATTTTGAATTAGAACTAAACAATTTTGCATCACAATTAGCACAATGATAAAAACCATCTCTTTTCTCATGAAGTAAGGAGCTAGAGAACGGACGTTCAGTTCCATCATTGAAAAGTATATTTTTTTGTTCGTCAGTTAGATTTTGATTTATAATTTTTTTAGAAACTGCATAAATAAATTTATATGGCATCAAAATAAAAGAAAATAATGATAAACTAAAAAATTTTATAAACTTACGTCTCACAAAAAAAAATATATTTTTTTTTTACTACAATCACAATATGTCTGATTGACACAACTTTATTTTTTATTTTTAATTATTAAGTTATTATATGCAAAACTAGTTGTGCCAGTTTCTCCTATTCTATAAATTCCTATCTTAATATAAGGTTTTGTTGGTCCATATGGTCCATCAGTTTTATTTTTTAATAAAGGAACGTTTAAGTGTTGAGCAATTAGCTCATTATTTAAATAATATTTAACAGATAAATTTTTTGCTTTTTTTTGATATTCGATCTCTGCTTTAAATCTATACCTATTATCCGGTATTAAATATGATTTTTTAAATACTTTACAATTTTCTAATGAACATTCCCCTTTTGGAAACTTGTATTTTATTTTCCAATCCATTCCAACACCAATCCATGATGGTGGAGCTCCTTTATTTCTTCCATCATGAATTTGAAAAACAGTGGTTCTATATTGAGGTGCACCCTGAATAAAAATATCAGTTTCAAACACAGTCAATCCTGTTGGCAATCTATGTGTTATTTCTTGTCTTCCTGAATAGTTAAATTTGTAAGCTGGTTTTTTATCTGTGGGACAACTACCTATATCTCCTTTATCTAATTTGAAAACAACACTTTTTAATTTAAATTCATTTTTATTATAAATAGTTTTAGGTCTACCATTTACCACTAATGACTCTTTATCAACTATTCCACATGAAATTTTCCATTTATTTTTTACTTTCCAATCATCTGCTTCAGCATAATTAACCAAAAAAAAACCAAAAAATATTATTGGTAAAATTTTTTTCATTCAACAAATTTACTTAAATTTGGTTTAAAATAACTGGGACCTTTCATTACTTTACCAAATTCATTATAAATTGGTTTGCCGTCTTTACCTAACTTGCTCATATTTGAATTCTGAACTTCATCAAAGCACTTATCTAAATCTATACCAAAGGCATGTCCTGCTCCGTAAGTTACGTAAAGAATATCAGTCAATGCATCAGCCACCTCAAGTAAATCTTTATTTTTCATAGCTTCCGTAAGTTCATTCAATTCTTCTCTAATGAGATCTAACCTAAGTTTATTGATTTTATCTGAGCTAAATGAGGGTTTCTCTTTAACTTCTTGACCGAAAGTTTTCATAAAAATTCCTACCTTACTAAAATTTGACATATTGCTCCTGTAAGTTTTATAAAATTAATGTATATTATAATAATTTATTAATTACTTATTAATCAATGAAATTAAGAAAAGAATTCGACAGTATAGGCTCTATCAATGTACCAAATGATAAATATTGGGGAGCATCAACACAAAGATCAAAAAAATATTTTGATATTGGTGAGTTTTTAGTAAGACCTGTCTTAATTAAGTCGATTGCGATAATAAAAAAAGCTGCTGCAATAGTTCATGAAAAAGAAAAACAAATTTTACCACATATTTCTAGATCAATAATTAAAGCATCTAATGAAGTAATTTCTGGAAAATTAGATGATCACTTTCCGTTAAAAGTTTGGCAAACAGGTTCTGGTACTCAAACAAATATGAATGTTAATGAGGTTATTGCTAATAGAGCTATCGAGATTCTTGGAGGAAAAAAAGGGTCAAAAAAACCTGTTCATCCTAATGATCATGTCAATAAATCTCAATCTACAAATGATGTATTTCCGACCGCAATGCACATAGCAATAGCAATTGAAACTAAAACTAAACTTTTGCCCTCTCTTGAACTACTTAATAAAGAGTTAAAGAAAAAAGTTTCACAATTCAAAAAAATAATTAAAGTTGGAAGAACTCATTTACAAGACGCAACTCCTTTATCTTTAGGTCAAGAATTTTCAGGTTATCAATCTCAATTAGAAGATTGTATTAAAAGAATAAAAAACGCGCTTAATGAAATATATTTATTAGCTCAAGGAGGTACTGCTGTTGGAACTGGTATTAATAGTAAAAAAGGTTTTGACAAAAAAATTATTAATGAAATAAAAAAAATAACTAAACTTCCTTTTAAACCAACAAAAAATAAATTTGCAGCCTTGGCTGCTCACGATGAAATTGTTAATTTTTCGGGAACATTAAATACTACAGCAGTTTGTTTAATGAAAATTGCTAATGACATAAGATTCCTTGGATCAGGTCCTAGAGCAGGCTATAGTGAATTAATTTTACCAGCCAATGAGCCTGGCTCCTCTATAATGCCCGGTAAAGTAAATCCTACACAATCAGAAGCGGTGACCATGGTTTGTGTAAAAGTAATTGGAAATCATAATGGTATTACAATGGCTGGTTCGCATGGTCACTTTGAATTAAATGTTTTTAAACCTCTAATTGCTCATAATATTTTACAATCAATTGATTTGTTGTCAGACAGTTCAAAGAATTTTGGAATGTACTGTGTAAAAGGATTAAGAGCCGATAAAGATAAAATTAAAAGTTATCTTGAAAATTCTTTAATGTTAGTAACAGCTTTAGCTCCAAAAATAGGTTATGACAATGCTGCTAAAATAGCTAAAGCTGCTTTAAAAAATAAAACAACTTTAAAAACTGAAGCTTTAAAATCAGGATTAATTAAAGAAAAAGATTATGACAAAATTGTTGATCCAAAAAAGATGATTTATCCTTCATAGATATCCAATAACTCGTTAATTAACCTTCTTCCTTTAGTTATATTATTTAAATTGTTGTCATTGAAACCAGTCATTATTCTTAAAAACTGTTCATCTACTTTATTATTATCTACTCTAACATTATTAAATTTAATTTGATTTGATAAAAAATCAAAGTCTAAATTAACTAAAACTTTTTTAATTGGTTTTCTTGAACTCTTACTTGTATTTAAGAAAGAAAATAAATTGTCAAGATTTTTAACTTCAATTAATAAATCTGTATTTAAAAATAACTTATTTTCTTTAACAAATAAGTTGCTATTTTTTAATACTAAAGAACCAATCTTATCATTTATTAATTTAGTATTATTAAAATTGATTCTTCCATTTACAATATTGAATTTAATTTCGGTATTTTGAAAAATTCTATTTAATTTTGATTTGGCTTTTGCGGAAATTTTAACACTTATATTATCATTAGATAATAAGCCTGATTTTATAAATTCATTTAATATAGAATTGACATTTAATAATCTTAATATTTCAAAGTTACCTAAATCAATATCTAACTCTAAATCAAATGGATTAATTGAAAGTTTTCCTTCATAGGATGGATTTAAATTTTTTATTTTTGATTCACCAGATTTAAAAAAAACTAAATTATCCTCAATGTAATATTCAGAATTAACCGAAGAATTTATAAATGAAATAATATTTTTTCCACTGATCGACTGATTTTTATCTTTTAAAGATTGATTTGAAATATCCAGCTGAAGAGATTTGGCTTTGAAATTAATTTCTCTTAAAATTTTTGATTCATTTTGACTGCTAAAATCAAAAATAAAGGGAATTGCAAAAATTTCCCCTTGTAATTCAAAAAAATTAATTAATTTTTCATTATCAAAAAACAAATGTGCTTTTTTTATTTTTATAATTGTAATAATTTGATCTAAATTATCTTTGAAGAAAATTTTACTATTACTTACTTTTATTCTTTTATCTGAAAAATTTTCATTACTAAACTCATCAATCATTTTAAGATCATTTCTGATTAAAGAAAAATTAGCATCTTTTATAACTACTTTTTTGATATTCATTTTTTCTTTATCAAAAAAGTTTTTCTGGCTTAAAAATATTTTTAAATCTTTAATTTCAGCTATAGATTTTGACTCTTTAATTTCATTAACTAAAATTTTTGAGTCTTTAATTGCAAAATGTGGCGCTGGAAGAATACGATATATAATATCAGCTGATGAGCTAAGATTTATTTTAAATTCATTAATTAGTTTATTTTCAATAGTATTTTGTACCCAGTTTTTGTCGTATAAAAGAGGTACTAATAAGTAAAATAAATATACAAATACTGAAGTAAATAAAATTATAAAATATTTACTAAAATTACTAATTTTAATATTACTTTTTTTTAAATTACTATTTGTTTTATTCTGAACTTTGAATATTGTCTTACTTACAAAGTTATTAAAATTTTGAACAATTTTTTTCATAAATTATGTATAAATTTTATTAGCTTATAATGAAATTTTAAAAATGATAAACTCTGATTATTTAAAAAATCTTAATAATGCTCAAAAGGAAGCAGTTTTGTACCTAGATGGGCCTTTGCTAATAGTTGCAGGTGCCGGATCTGGTAAAACTAAAGTTTTAACATCAAGAATTGCACACATTATCAAAGAAAAAAAAGCATTTCCTAATCAAATCTTAGCAGTAACTTTCACTAACAAGGCAGCGAAAGAAATGCAAAATAGAGTGAGTAAAATGTTAAAATCAACTGCCACAGGTTTAACATGGCTTGGAACGTTTCATTCAATTTGTGCAAAATTGTTAAGAAAACATGCCTCAGCTGCAAACCTTAATTCTAATTTTACAATTATAGATACAGACGATCAGATACGATTAGTCAAAAATATTTGTAAAAGTGAAAACATTGATATTAAACAAATATCACCAAGATTTATTTTAGCAATTATAGATAGATGGAAAAATAAAGGATATTACCCATCTGAAGTTATTATAAACAAAAAAGATATTTACGAAAATACTATTTTACCTTTATACAAAATATATCAAAAAAAATTATTAGATCTTAATTCTTGTGATTTTGGTGATTTAATATTACATACTGTAAAAATATTAGAAAAATATCCTGATATAAGAAAAATTTATTCAAGTAATTTCAAATATATTCTCGTCGATGAATATCAAGATACTAATTTTGTTCAAAGCAAATGGCTCAATTTATTAACTGAAAAAAATAACAATATTTGTTGTGTTGGTGATGATGATCAATCAATTTACAGTTGGCGAGGAGCAGAAATAAAAAATTTTTTAGAATTTGATCAAGTTTATAAAAATACAAAAATTATTAGGCTTGAACAAAATTATAGATCTTCACAAAATATTTTATCTGTAGCTTCTGATCTTATATCAAATAACCAAAATAGAGTCGGGAAAACGCTAAGAACTAATTTAAAAGATGGAGATCTAGTCAAATTAAATTGTTTTAAAAACGGAAAAGATGAAGCGGTAGGAGTTTCTGATGAAATAGAAAAAAAATTAAAAAATTTTTCATATAACAATATAGCAATTTTAGTAAGAGCTATATTTCAAACAAGAGAATTTGAAGAAAGATTTTTAAAAATTGGTATGCCTTATAGAATTTTAGGAGGAACAAAATTTTATGAAAGAGCAGAAATAAAAGATTGTATAGCTTACTTAAGATTAATTTATCAACAAAAAGATGACTTATCTTTTGAAAGAATTGTAAATAATCCTAAAAGATCTGTTGGTGATAGTACTTTGAAAACAATACACGAATTTGCTAAAAAAAATTTCATATGCTTAGAATTAGCTTCCAGACAAATGCTTGAAAAAAATTTAATCAAACCAAAAGCAAAAATCGGACTAAATTCTTTTCTTAACTCTTTGAATAAATGGAGAAATGATTTAATGATTAAAAAAATTAACCACATTAAATTATTACAAATTATTCTAGATGAGTCGGGTTACTCTGTAATGTTAAAAAGTAAAAAAGATTTAGAAAATGAAAATAGATTAGAAAATATAAAAGAGTTACTAAGTGCTATGAAAGAATTTGACAACTTAGAAAGTTTTTTAGAACATGTTTCGCTAGCTACTTCTGTTGATCAAGAATGGGACGGTCAAAAAATAAATATGATGACAATGCATGCTGCAAAAGGGCTTGAATTTGAAGTAGTTTTTTTACCAGGATGGGAGGAGGGTTTATTTCCTCATCAAAAATCTATCGAAGAGAAAGGTCAAAAGGGATTGGAAGAAGAAAGACGTTTAGCTTATGTTGGAATAACAAGAGCAAAACAAAAAGCTATAATATCTTTTTCAATGAATAGATTTTATCAGGGCGATTGGATAGATAGTATGGCTTCAAGATTTATAGATGAGTTACCTGAAAAACATATAGAAAAAAATTCTTTTTTTGATGAAGACATTAATGAAACAGAAGATTTTGATTTTAATCAAGATTTTGAAATTGAGGAAGAAACAAGAAGTCCTGGATGGATCAGATACCAAAAAAGAATTAAATGAGTAAAAAAATTCAAATTTTAAGAAATAAATTTAAGAAACATAACATTGATGGATATATTGTTCCTAAAAATGATGATTATTTCACCGAGTATTCAAAAATAAATAGACTAAAAATTATATCAAATTTCAGTGGTTCTGCAGGTGTCGCAATAATTTTAAAGAAAAGAAATTATTTATTTACAGATGGAAGATATACCATTCAAAGTCAAATTGAGTCTGGAAAAAACTTTAAAATAATTGGCTATGAAAAATTAATTAATTGTAACTTATTTAAAAATTTAACCTTAGGTATCGATCCAAAATTATTTACATATCAACAAATAAATATGTTTTTTTCAAAATATAATAAAATAAAAATAATAAATAAAAATTTAATTGATGAAATTAAAAGCCAAAATATTAAAGACTCATATCCCTTTTTTAAATTAGATAAAAAAATTGTTGGAGAAAGTGCTGCTTCCAAAATAAAAAAAATATCTAATTATTTAAAGAAAAATAATTCAGATTATTTATTTGTAAGTGCACCAGAAAATGTAGCTTGGATTTTGAATATCAGGGGCAAAGATGGTCCAAATAGTCCAATGCCAAATTCTAGACTAATTATTAGTAAAACAAAAAAAATACTTTTGATAAGTAAAATTCAAAAATGCAAAAAACTTATTAAAGAAAAATATATTAATTTAAATCAATTTGTTGACATTAATGAATTTCCAAAAAAAATTTCACTGTTAGATGGCAAAAACTTTATAATAGATAACAAATCGTGCTCAATTTTTTTTGAAAATCTAATAAAATCTAAGTTTAAAATTACCAAAAGAGAAGATCCTATTTATTTATTAAAAGCGATAAAAAATAAAACTGAAATAAACAATATGATTAAAACACATATATTAGATGGTGCAGCTTTAACAAAATTTATCTATTGGATAAAAAATATTAATAAAAATAAAATCTCTGAAGTTCAGGCGCAAAATAAATTAGAAAAATTTAGAAAAATGAATAAAAGCTATCTCTATCCAAGCTTTGATACAATAGCTGGTTCTGGTAAAAATGGAGCTATCGTTCACTATCGAGCTAAAAAAGAAAATTGCAAAATTATAAAAAATAAAGATATTTTTTTATGTGACTCTGGAGGTCAGTATAAATATGGAACAACAGATGTAACAAGAACGATTTGTTTTTCTAATGTAAATCAAAATATTAAAAACATTTTTACTAAAGTTCTTAAAGGACATATTGCTGTAGCTAATACAGATTTAAAAAAAGACAACATAGGTTCGAAAATTGACGTAAGAGCGAGAAAATTTTTAAAAAGAAGTAATCTCGATTATGCCCATGGCACAGGTCATGGGGTTGGTTTTTTTTTAAATGTTCATGAAGGACCTCAATCAATATCAAAAATAAATAAAGTTAAGATAAAAGAAGGAATGATTTTAAGTAACGAACCTGGTTATTATAAAAAAAATAAATTTGGTATTAGAATTGAAAACTTAGTGTTTGTAAAAAAAATGAGTAATAAACTATTTTTTGAAAATTTAACTTTAGCTCCGATTGAGAAAGATTTAATAAATTTTAATATGTTAACTCAAATCGAAAAAAACTACCTATTTAAATATCATATGGATGTTTATTCAAAACTTTCAAAATATTTAAAATTAAAAGAAAGAAAATGGTTAGCTAGTTTTATTTAGCATTTTTAAAAATTGCTCTTGGTCTAATATTTTGATTTTAAGCTGTTTAGCACTTTCTACTTTTTTTTTTGTAGGTTTTTCTCCAACAATTAAATAATCCAACTTTTTTGAAACGCTACTTATAGTGGTCCCTGAATTTTCTTCAATTAAAGATTTGGCCTCAGCCCTGCTAATGCCACTAAGTTTTCCAGTTAACATAAATTTTTGATTGTTTAATAATCCTCCTTTTTTTTCAATTAATGTATTTTTAATGATTAATATTTTTTGTAATTTTTCTAATACATCCATGTTAATCTTATTTGAAAAAAAATTTTGTACTGAACTTACTTGAGTCTCACCTATACCGTCTATATTCAGCAATTCATCATATTTGTTATTTTCAGACAATGATTTGAATTTTGAAAAAGATTTAAAATATTTTGATAAAAGTTTGGCATTTTCCAGTCCTATATGTCTTATTCCCAATGAATAAATAAACCTATCCAAAGATATATTTTTTTTTTGTTCAATTGAGTACTTTAAATTAGCTACCGATTGTTTACCCCAGCCATCTAAATTTTCGATTTTATTAAAATCTAATTGAAAAATATCTTGAGGCAATCGAATTAATTTTAGTTTCCAAAAATTTTCAACTATTTTTTTTCCAAATCCATCTATATTAAAAGCTTCTTTTGAAACAAAATGTTTCAATTTTTCTATTGAAATTTTTTCACACTCATAGCCTTCACTTGTACATCTTCTAACTGCATCATTTTTTTTTGTTATTATATTAAATTCTTTTACAGTTTTTGATCCACAAGATGGACATTTGTTTGGGAATTTAAATTTTAAACTATTTTTAGGCCTTTTTTTAATATCAACAGAAAGTATATGGGGTATTACATCGCCAGCTCTTTCAACTGTTACTGTATCACCTGCTCTTATGTCTTTTCGATTAATTTCATCCTCATTATGCAGAGTTGCATTAGAAACCAAGACACCTCCAATACTTATAGGCTTTATCTTTGCAACTGGCGTCAATGCCCCTGTCCTACCAATTTGAATTTCTATACTTAAAATTTTTGAAATTGCTTTATTTGATGAAAATTTATGAGCTATAGCCCATCTTGGAGCGTTAGCTACATTTCCTAATCTTTTCTGTAAATGAAAATTATTAACTTTATAAACTATACCATCTATATCAAAATCTAATTCTGCTCTTTTTTTTTCAATTTCGGAATAATTAATCATTAAATCTTTAACTCCTTTTATCAATTTATTTAAAGGATTCGTTTTAAAGCCCCATTCATTTAATTTTTTTAAGTACTCGAACTGATTTTCAATCTTTAATCCCTTTTCAAAACCAAAAGTATAAGCAATAAATTTCAAAGGAATTTTTTTAGTATCTTTTGAATTTTTTTGTCTTAATGAACCCGAAGCAGCATTTCTTGGATTTGCAAATTTTTCTTTTAATTTCTCAAAATCACTATTTTGAATAAAAACTTCACCTCTAATGTCGATTTCTTCAGGAAAATCTTTAGATAAAATATTTTTAGGAATATCTTTTATTGTAGCAAGATTATCTGTTATATCTTCGCCTTCTTTTCCATCACCTCTAGATAATCCGGTTGTGAATTTTCCGTTTTTATAATTTAGTGAAGCTGATATCCCATCTATTTTTGGTTCTGCACTATAAAAAATTTCAAAATTTTTATTTTGCGATATAAAATTTAAAATTCTTTTTTCGAAATTTAATAAATCTTCCTCACTAAAAGCATTTCCTAGGGAAAGCATTGGGACCTTATGTTCTACCTTTTTAAAATTTTTAGATGGTTTAAATCCAACAATTTTTGATGGAGAATTAGAGCTACTTAAAAATTTATATTTTTTTTCTAAATCTAGAATTTCAATTTTAAGTCTATCAAATTCTGCGTCAGTAACTAGGGGTCTACTTTTGTGATAATAATTCCTGTTATAGTCTTTAAATCTTTTAATTTTTTCTAAATAATCTTTTTTAATTTTTTCATTTTGCATTTTAAAAAAAAGATTTAATTCTCTCTATTAATTTTTTCTTTTTGCTTTTTTGTTTAATATTTTTTCTTAGCTCGTATTTTTTATTAAATACTTGATAAGTCTGTTCGTACCACTCACTTGAATTGTAATTATAACCTAGTGTTTTTGCATATTTTTTTGCTTCACTTTCAAGTCCAATTATATAGTGTACTTCAACTAGTCTATGAAGAGCTTCTTCAATATATATTGTTGTATCATAATCATTAACAATATTTTTTAATCTATTTATTGCAGCAACCCATTTCTTTTTTTTAATATAATGTCTAGCAATATATAACTCTTTTGCAGCTAAAAAATCTCGAATTAACTCTATCTTATATTTTGCATCTAAAGCATAATCTGTATTTGGAAATTCACTTATAAGTATCTCAAAATATTCTTTAGATTTAAGTAATTGTAGAAGATCTTTTTTTTCATCTACTATACTATCATAATAACATATTGCGAGAAGATAGTACGCATAATCTATATTTTCGTTACTCGAATATAACTTAATAAATCTTTTAAGTTCATCTATAGAATTACTATAATATTGTTGCGACCAATAACTGTAAGCTGACATAAGTGAGGCTCTTGGAGCCCATATTGATTGTGGGAATAAAATTTCTACTTCATTAAATTTTTTTGCTGCATAATTTGCATCACCTAAATTCAAAGCCTCTAATCCCTCATTATAAGCTTTTATCATTTCAGTTTCTATATCTTCATTCTCAATTATATTTTCAGATATTTTAGAATCGTTTGAACAGGAATTTAAAATTAACAAAGACAATACAATTATTATATTTAAAAACTTCATAATAATTTTTAACAAATTTTACTGAAAATTTACAGTTTTAAGCTATCGATTTTAGCTGTTTTCTATTCAAAAATGTATGTGGAAGGTTCTTTTCTTTAATTTCAAATAACGAATAATTATCTTTATTTGAGAAAACTTTTCTTAAAAGTTGATTTGTAAGTTTATGGCCTCCTTGAGAACATGTTATTTTTCCAATAATCTTATGGCCAGTTAGATAAAGGTCTCCTAAACAATCTAAAATTTTGTGGTTTACAAACTCTTTTTTATTTCTAAGCCCATTTTTATTTAATATTTTATTATCTTTAACGACAACTGCATTGTCTAGATTTCCACCCTTTGCCAATCCTAAATCTTTTAGTTTATCAATATCTTCAAATAAACAGAACGTTCTTGAATTGTAAATTTCTGTTAAATCAGCCTCAAAAACTTTTATTACATTTCTTTGAGTGCCTATTAAAGAATTCTCATACTTTAATTCAAAATCTATATCTAAACTAATTTTAGTTGGCTCAATAAAAATTGATTTTTTTTCATCTTTAAATTCTACTTTTTTTTCAATTTTAATTATCTTAATCGGAGTTTCACTATTTTTAATTCCACTTTCGGCTATAGCTTCAACAAATAATTTTGCTGAACCGTCTAGAATTGGTATTTCTACATTATCTATTTCAATTAAAGCATTATCGATTCCCATTCCATATAATGCTCCCATTAAATGTTCTATAGTTGAAACACTAGCACCACTTTCATTAGATATTGTAGTGCAGAATAACGCATTGGAAACATTAAAAACATTTGGAATTATTATATTATTTTTTTTAATATCTGTTCTTTTAAAAATTATACCGGTATTTGGTTCCGCTGGTTTAATTGTTAAGTTAGCCTTTAAACCGCTATGAAGACCCACACCTTCAAAGTTAATATTTTTATTAATGGTTTTTTGGCACAAAATAGACATCAAGGACTTATAAGGAATTGAATTAAATTAAGAAAAACAAGAAATGTTACAAGAAAATACTAATTTATTTACCTAAAAAGATGGAAAAGTTTCTCAAAAAAACCCTGTTTTATCTGTTTTTTTGGTACTACTACAACTTCTTGTTTGTTAAGGCCCATTCCTAATAGAAATCCTGATCGACAAATGTTTTCAGTATTTTCTTCCATAAAATCTACATCATTTAAAATTGAAATCTTATTTTTATAACTATTATTTAATATTTTTGATCCTTCACCTATTAAAATTATTTTAAATTTATCAAATTTAAATGCATTTGATTTAATAGATCTAATTGATAACTTCAAAATTTCCTCAATCCGTGAAAAAATTATATTTTCAATTGTCTCGATAGAAAAATTATACATATCTAAAATTTTTTGATCTTTTAAAAAATTAATCTTTAAATTCTCTGAATTTTCTAGATCTATTTTTAAAATTTTAGAAATATCTTTTGTAATATGATTGCTTCCGATTGGTAAAGTTTCTAATGAGAGAACTTTTTTATCATAAAAAGAGATTATTGAGGTTTTATTAAATCCAATATCAATAAATGATACCTTGCCACTTATATTTAAATTATTTTTATAATTTATTGATTTTGCATAACATGAACAAATAGTTTGATTTATTAAGATATTAAAGTTTGAAAAAATTTTTTTAAAACTATAAATTATGTCATTAGGTATACAAATAAAAAGAATATCTATAGATATCAGATTACATTTTATTTCATTTTCAACATCGTAATAATCAATCCCATTTATTTTATAATTATTGATAATAATATGAATTATATTTTGATTTTTATAATTTTTTGAAACTTGTTGTCTTGCCTCTTGTATTAAAAACTTTATTTCAGAATGTTTAAGTATATTACCATCAAGTTTTTTTGAAATCGATAATCCAATTGATAAAATTTTAGAACTATCAATCATTAAATTTATATTATCAATATATCTATTAGTTTCTTTTTCAAGTGATGTGATTATATTTTGAATTTCTTTATGTGAGTTTGGATTATTTAGTGATAATTTTCTTTCATTATAAAATACGTCTTTTTTTTCATTTCCAGTAAAGACACCAGCTCTTATTTTTGAATAACCACAATCAAAGTATGTTTGAACACTTTTGTTATTCATCATTTTATAATTAATTGATTGTTAGCTCGTAAATCAATTAAATTTTTATTCTTTAAATAATCTTTACTTATGATTTTATGAGCAAGATTAAGAGATTTTATTAAATTCTCTTTAGGTAATTTTATTAGAATACCATCAGTTGTCATAATATCCCATCTATTCAGAGGAAAAAAATATAACATTTTGAATTCTGAGAAATTAAAACTTGAACGTTCAACATTTTCTTTAAAAATTAAAAAATCTTTAGTTTTAAATTTACCAAATATATACGGTAAATTTTTTTCATACTTTTGATTCTTTATAATTTTTCCATTAGAGCCAACTAATAATTGATGCTGATCAGAAATTCGTGCAATAAATTTAGTAGGTTTAATATTTATATTAATAATTGAAGGATAAATTTTCTTAATCTCATATTCCTCAATAATATTATGTTTTTCGAGTATCTTTTTTATTTCTTGTTTGTCGATATTAAAAATACTTTGGGATAAGACATTATCTAATTTATTTATAATTTTTTGATTTTCTTTACTTGAAAGTCCTCTGATATCTACTTTTATTTTATCTACAAATAAATATTTGTTTTTGTTTTCTATAAATTTTCCACTAGTAGTACTAAGTATTAATAATAATATTAGATATATTGTTATCTTATATTTTTTATCTATTAATTGAAGCATCTCTTAAAATCCATTCAATTAATTTTATAAAAGTTATACCTGTATATGCAGCAATTTCTGGTACTAAAGAAAGTTTTGTCATACCTGGTTGGGTATTAATTTCAAGCAAATAAAACTTTCCATTATAATATTTAAAATCAGACCTTGTGACTCCTCTACACCCAATTATTTTATGAGCCTTATAAGCAATATCTAAAATTTTTTTTAAATTTTTTTTACTTAAATTAGTTGGTATAATATGCTGTGTTTTTGCTTTCGAATTATATTTCGCTTCATAATCATAAAATTTTCTTTTTGGTTTTAATTCTATTGCACCAAGTTTTTTTCTACCCATAATAGCAACTTGAATTTCTCTACCTGGTATAAACTTTTCAATTAAAATTTGATCATATATTTTTAATTTTCTTAAATTTTTAATTATATTATTTTTGGTACAAATATAAACATGAACACTGGAACCTTCATTAATTGGTTTAATTACAACTGGAAATTTTAATTTTTTTTCAATATTTTTGATAATATTTATCTTATTTTTCTTTTGATCAAGTTTAATGTATTTTGGAGTTAATATTTTATGTTTTAAAAAAATTTTTTTCGAAATTTCTTTATCCATTGCTATTGATGAGGCTATAACACCAGAATGAGTATAAGGAATTTTTTGAGTCTCTAATATTGTTTGAATATAACCATCTTCTCCAAATTGACCATGTAATGCATTAAATATGATATTTGGTTTAAATAATTTAATTTTTCTAAATAAATCTTTATCTGGCTCACATATAAGAACTTTATAGTGATTTTTTTTTAATTCTTTAGCAACTTGTTTTCCTGTATCTAGGCTGATTAAACGTTCTTTAGATATTCCACCACAAAGAATTAAAATTTTTTTTTTTAGCATTATTCTAATATTTTAATTTCTTTTTCTAATTTAACTCCAGTTTTTTTTTCAACACTTTTCATAACAAACTCTATCAATTTATTCATATCATCAAAGGTTGCATTATTCTTATTTACAAAAAAATTATAGTGTTTATCTGAAATGGCTGCATCACCAAATCTTGTATTCAAAGGCACTGACTCTTTGATTAATTCCCAAACTTTTTTGTTTGTTTGACCAATTGGATTTTTAAAAGTACTCCCACTAGTTTTAATTCTACTAGGTTGAGATTTATCTTTAGTCTTTTTTAATCCTTCAATTTCTTTTTTAATTTTATCTTTACTTTTTTTTAGACCTTTAAAAGACGCACTTAAAAAAATTAAATCTTCTGCGAGATCATTATTTCTATAATCAAATATAACTCTGTCAGCTGGTATTGTAGTAACATTTCCTTCCCTATTAATTGCCTGAATTGAAATTAGAATATCTTTAAATTCTCTATTAAAACATCCAGCATTCATTCTTAAACCACCACCAACTGTTCCTGGGATACATGACAAAAATTCAAAACCTCCTATTTCATTTTCTAAAGCATATTCTGATAATTTTTTATCTGCACAAGCACTACCTGCAACAATAATGCCATTAGGTAAAACAGAAACATTAGAAAAATTTTTACTTAGTTTTATAACTACTCCATCAAATATCTTATCAGTAATGAGAGTATTCGAGCCTGCTCCTAATACGAAAATTTTAAATTTGTTACCAAATTTTTTTAAAAATGATGCTAAGTCTATCAAAGATTCTGCTTTAAAATAAATCTTGGTCTTTCCACCAATATTAAACCAATTTAATTTTTTTAAATCATAATTAAAATAAAATTGACTTTTAAGTCCTTTTGAAAATTCTTTGATTTCTTCAATCTGCATTATATTAATTTTGGTAATTCCTTCATCCAAGTGGAAATGGTACCAGCTCCCATGCCAATAACTATTTTTTTTCCATGAATATTGTTTTTTATAAATTTAGCCAATTGATATTGATTATTAACCATAAATAGTTTTACTTTCGATCTTTTTATAATTTCCTTTGCAAAATTATAATAATTAAAACCTAATTTAATTTTTTCACCCGCTGCATAAACTGGGCACAAAATTACAGTATCTGCTTTTTTAAATGATTTACTAAATTCTTTTTTAAGGTCTTTTAATCTGGATATCCTATGTGGTTGAAATACACAAACTACTTCATTATTTTTATAAGCTGCTTTTACTCCATTTAAAACTTCTTTAATTTCTGTTGGATGATGAGCGTAGTCATCATAAAAATTTGCTTTTTGATATGTAAAAATTTTGTTAAATCTTCTTTGAACACCTTTGAATTCTCTTAATCCTTTTTTAATAATTTCTTTTGATATCCCAATTGTGTAAGCTATAGCTAATGCCGCTGTTGAATTTCTTATATTATGAATACCCAGAAGTGGAATTCTGACTTTTTTTATTAAAATATTTTTTTTTCCATATAGTTTAATATTTAGATCATATTCTGAAAATTCTTTTTCTTGTTTTATATTCTTTATATAGAATTGAGCATTACTATTTGTTCCATAAGTATAATAATTTTTTATTTTAATTTTTTTTAATAATTCACAATTATTTTTATCATCTATACATATAAATGATTTTCCAAATGACGGGACTTTATTTATAAATTTTTTAAATAAATTCTTTAGATCATCCATAGATTTATAGAAATCCATATGTTCTCTATCTATATTGGTAATTATTGAATATGTTGGTGGAACATGAATAAAACTTCCATCAGACTCATCCGCCTCTAAAATACACCAATCACTTTTTCCAAGTTTAGCTGAATTATTTAATGAATTTAAAACTCCACCATTAATGATTGTAGGATCTAACTTTGTTTTAGAAAATATAGAGGCTAATAGTGACGTAGTCGTTGTTTTTCCATGAGATCCCGTAACGACAATATTCTTAGTTAAAGATACAATATGAGCTAACATTTGTCCTCTTTTATAAATTGGCAAATGTCTCTTTTTTGCTTCTAGTAATTCCAAATTATTTTTTTTAATTGCTGAAGAAACAACTATTATAGTTGCTTTTTTTATATTTTTTTTTGAATGCTTAATGGATACTTTAATCTTATTTTTTTTAAGTCTTTCTATATTTTTATTATTACTTACATCGCTACCCTGTACATTAAAACCCATACCTCTCATTATTAATGAAAGACCACTCATACCGATACCGCCAATACCTATAAAGTGTATAACTTCAGTTTTTGCTAATTCAATTTTCATTAATAGTATTTATAATTTTTTGATTTATAATATTCCATGAATTTTGGTAATTAAAATTTTTCATATTTTGTTTTTTATTTAAATATTCACTTTTATTCTCAATTATATTTACCAGCGTATCTGTAAGGTTTTTATTATTAATTTCATTCTGATTAATAATCCAATTACATCCTTTACCTTGATAAAATAGCGCATTTTCAACTTGATGATTATCTTTTGAGCTTGGTAATGGAATAACTATATGAATTAAATTCAAAAAAACTAATTCTGCTAATGTGGATGCTCCAGCTCTAGTTATACATATATTTGACATACTCATGAATTTAGAGACATTATCACTAAAATCAAACAATTCATTTCTAATACTGTTCTTTAAATAAAAATTTTTTAAACTATCAAAATTTTTTGAACTGGTTTGATGAAAAACTTTTAACTTATATTTTTTGGATAATTCTAATATTGACTCTTGAATAATTGTATCAAATATCTTAGCTCCTTGACTGCCACCAATTATTAACAATTTAATTTCTTCTTTTAAATTATTATTAACTTTAGTTGAATAAAATTCTTTTCTTAATAATGGAGGTATGACAGAAATAATTTTTTTTAATTTTTCTGGAAAATTCTTGACATTTTTGGAATAACAAAAAATTTTTTTACATGATCTAATAAATAACTTATTTGATCTACCTAAAACCATATTTGGTTCAAATAAAAATAGTTTAATATTCAAAATTCTAGATGCAATACATAATGGTAAAGACATATATCCCCCCGTTGAAATTATTATTTCAATTTTTTTTTTTTTTAAAAAAAATATAGATTGTATGATCAAAATAAATATTGAAAAAATTTGGAAAGGTAAGAAAAAAATATTTTTTGATATCTTGGGGACATTAATAATTTTAATTTTAAATTTATTCTTATCTAAAAATCGAACTCCTCTTTCATCTGAAGATATAGAAATATTAAAATCTTTTTTTAAATGCTCATAAAGTATTGTTGCAGGTATTACATGTCCCCCTGAACCACCAGTACTGATTAAAAGATTTATCATATTAACTCATTTTTCTTTTCGTCAAATTTAGAATTATACCAGAAAGAATAGATACTCCTATAATTGATGAGCCGCCGTAACTTAAGAAAGGTAATGTCATACCTGTAGTTGGAAATAATCTAATATTAACACCTACATGTATTAAAGCTTGAGCAGCAATTAAAGTAATTGATCCCACTAAAACTAATTTTACTTTTTCACTTTCTTCTAAATATACTCTCTTGAAGACACTATAAATAAAAAATAAAAACATCATTAATATCAAAACAATTATAACTACTCCAAATTCTTCAGATATTACTGAAATAATAAAATCAGTATGTGTTTCTGAGCCTCTATACTTTAATGTTCCTTCACCTATACCTTTGCCAAAAAAACCACCACTCGAGATTCCATCAATTGATTTAGCTACTTGAGCACCATGTGTGCCGGTATCTGGGTTAAAAAATGAAAAAATTCTTTTCTTAATATACTCAAATTTTGAAATATAAAAAACCATATAAACTAATGATGATAATGAAATACTAAAAAAGGTTAAAAAAACAAAAAGACTTATTCCAGAAATGAAAACTAAAGTAATCCAAGATAAAAAAATCAACAATGTTTGCCCAATATCTGGCTGCACCATTAATAAAAAAGACACAGGGATAATAGTTAAAAAACTTAAAAAATATTTATAGTAAATATGCATCTTTTTTTCGCTACTTAAAATAGTAGCAAGAATTATTATTGTGAAAGGTTTTACAAGTTCAATTGGTTGAAATCTCGGAATAAAAAATAAATTAAGCCAACGTTTTGCTCCATTAACTTCTGTTCCAATTATCGGAACTAAAACTAAAAAAATTATAGATATAAAAAATAAAAATATTGAGAGTTTAAAAAGATTTTTTTCACTAAGAGAAGAGAAAAATATCAAAATTATAAACCCTAGAAATATATATGCTAAATGTTTGAAAAAGAAAAAATAAGTATTCGTTTCAAGCTTATCTGATGCAATTAAAGATGTTGATGCCAGAGAAAAAAATAGCCCCAAACTAAATAATAACAAAATAATAAAAAAAATTGTTTTATCTATATTTTTCCACCATCCATAATAAAATCTATAAATTAGATTATCGTTTAGCATAATTAAATGTTTTTATAAGACTATTAAAATATTTTCCTCTTTCCTCAAAATTCTTAAAATTATCAAAGGAGGCAGCTGCTGGGCTGAAAAGTATTACTTTATCACTTTTTTTTCTATCTTTATTTATATCAAAAAAAATTTTTTTAATTAGTTGTTTCAAATTTTCAAAACTCTCTAGTTCAATTACTTTTTTTAATTCATTTTTAAAAAAACTTTTATTTTTTCCAAAAATATAAGCTTTAAAATTTTTACAATCATTTTTTGATAGCAAGAATTTATCTCCTTTTTTTTTTAAACCACCAACAATCCAATAAACATTGGATAATGATTTGAGAATACTCGCAGATGAAGAGAAGCTTGTAGCTTTAGAGTCATTTATAATTGTTAAATCTTTAGACTTAAAGATTATTTGCTGTCTATATTTAAGGCCACCAAAATTTTTTAAAACTTTGAATATATATTTTTTTTCAATCTTCAATATTTTTGCTATTTGAAGTACAAAAGATAAATTCTCTTTATTCCCATCTGTTTTAAAATATGGATTATTTATATTTTTTAAAATTTTAGGTGTTATTTTTCTATTAACTTTAATAATTTTAGGAAGAAATTTATTTTTTCTTAATTGATCTTTAATATAGATATTATTCGTATTTAAGAATGCGAAATCTTTTTTCGTTTGATTTTTAATTAATTTAAATTTAGAATTTATGTAATTTGCTAAAGTTTTATGTCGTTCCAAGTGATCTGGTGAAATATTTAATATTACTGAAATATTTGTTTTAAATAACTTGCTATAATACAATTGATAAGATGATGCTTCTATTACAAAAATTGTCTTATCTGTTATATTTTTCTCAAGAAGAATAGGATTTCCAATATTACCTACTAATCTAACATCTTTTTTTTGTTTTTTTATTATTTCATACAATATTTGAGCCGTCGTAGATTTTCCATTTGTACCAGTAATGGTGATAATTTTATTTTTATTATAAAAACTAAAAAAAATATCAAAATCTGTAATAATTTTCCTTAAATTTTTTTTTAAGTATTGGCTAAGAATACATTTGTTTATATCAATTCCAGGGCTAACTATTATGTAATCAAAATTTTTTTTTATTATTTGTTTATAATTAATTAATCTTTTTTTAATTTTTTTATTAATTATTTCTATTTTATTATCATCATATAAATAAAGTGTATTTTTATTATTTAAAAATTTAAAAGCTGATTGACCACTTTTTCCAAGTCCATAAATCAATATCTTTTTTTTTGAAAAGATTTTTTTACTATTTAACATTATCTTAATTTTAATGTCGCTAATCCTATCATTGCAAAAATTATTGAAATAATCCAAAATCTCACTACTACGGTAGACTCTGCCCACCCTTTTTTTTCAAAATGATGATGAATAGGTGCCATTCTAAAAACTCTTTTCCCAGTTAATTTAAATGATAAAACTTGAACTATAACGGATACCGCTTCAAGAACAAATACTCCTCCGGTTATAGCTAAAACTATTTCGTGCTTAGTAATTATTCCAATTCCACCCAATGATCCACCTAATGCTAACGAACCTGTGTCTCCCATAAATATTTTTGCTGGAGGAGCATTAAACCATAAAAAACCAAGACAAGCACCAATGATTGATCCACAAAATACTGAAACTTCGCCCATCCCTTGAATGTAAGATATTTGTAAATACTCTGAAAAAACTATATTTCCAGTTACGTAACTAATAAAAGCAAAACATCCAGCAACAAGAATGACTGGAACTGTTGCTAAACCATCAAGTCCATCAGTTAAATTTACTGCATTTGATGAGCCTACAATTATAAAAACCGAAAATGGTATAAAAAACCAACCAAGATTTATCATTAATTCTTTAAAGAATGGAAAATATAAATTTGTTAGCTCTTGATTTTCAGACAAATGACTTAACATTAATATGGCAATAATTGCTATTATAATTTGAGAAATAATTTTAAATTTAAAAGAAATACCAGAAGAATTTTGAAATTTGATTTTGCTGTAGTCGTCATATGCTCCAAGCAAGCCAAAAGAAGAAACTATTAAAAGTAAAAACCAAATATAAACATTAGATAAATCTCCCCATAAAAGTATTCCAGAAAATAAACCAATTAATATTAATACACCGCCCATAGTTGGGGTGCCTATCTTTTTTATTATATGATCTGAGGGACCATCTTCTCTAATTGGATCTAAAATTTTTTTTGTAGAAAAGAAATTAATAAATGGTGTACCAATAAGAAAAACTACTACCATTGATGTAAACATTGCTAAACCGGTTCTAAAAGTAAGATATCGAAATACATTTAGGAAAGAATATTGATCAATAAATTCTAAAATAAAACTATAAAGCATAAATTTTTTCTTTTTTTATAACATTTGTTATTTTATTAAGTCCTGTCGAATTTGACCCTTTAATCATTAAATAATCATTGTTTTCTATATTATTTTTTATCAAATCAAATATTTGAGAATTTTTTTTTAAAATTAAACCTTTTTTTGTTTCATTTAAATTCTTATATGTGTTTTTTATATACTTACCAACAACATTAACTGTATTAATTGATGTTTTATTAATATCTTTACTTGCTTCTTTATGCAATTTTATTGAGTGTTTGCCTAACTCTAGCATATCTCCAAGAATCAAATGTTTTTTAGTATCTTTAATCGGTAAACTATCAAAATTTTTTAATGCTGATCTTAATGAAAGTGGATTTGAATTATAACTTTCATCTACAAGATAAAAATTTTTCTTAAACATATTTATTTTTGAAATATCTCCACGACCATTAGGAGTTTTGTGATTATAAAAAATATTATGATTAAGTTTTGTAATATCTTTAAAAATTGAAATAATTGCAACTGCTGCTAGTAAATTTTTTATATCATTTTCAAAATCTGAATTTAAATAAAAATATTTTTTTGATCTGTTAATATTTAATGAAATTTTATATTTTAAATTTTCTTTTTTTATATAATCTAAATTTATTTCACAGTTTTTCTTTTTCATACTAAATGAACAAACTTTTAATTTTCTTTTTTGTGCAATTTTTTTATGAAAATTATAAAATTCATCATCAGCATTTAAAACAAGATATCCAAAACTTTTAATATTGTTAATAATTTCAGATTTAGCTAAAGCTATTTGTTTGATATTTTCAAAATTTTTTGCATGCGCATAAGAGATATTAGTAATAACTCCTACGTATGGTTTGATAATTTTTGATAAGTAATCGATTTCGCCTTTTTTATCCATTCCAACTTCAAAAACGCCAAATTCATCATCTTTTTTTAAGCTAAACAAACTTAAAGGAACTCCATATTTATTATTGAATGATTTCTGGGAATAAGTAGCGCTGCTAATTTTATTTAATGTTCTCCCTAAAAGTTCTTTCAAAGAAGTTTTGCCACAACTGCCGGTAATAGCAATGATCTTGCTGAAAGTAATATTTCTTAACAATAAAGAAGCATCTGTCAAAAAATTTAATGTATCTTTCACTCTTATATGTTTTTTTTTTTTACTTTTAAAATTAACTACTGCTAACGACGCTCCTTTTTTAAAAGCCTCACGAGTAAATAAATTTCCATTTTTATTTTTTCCTTTTATAGCAAAAAATACATCATTTTTTTTTATCTCTTTAGAATTAATAGAAACGTTTTTAATTTTTGTTTTAATTGAAATTTTATCTAATTTACTTAATTCGTTTATAATATTTAATTTAATATTTGTTGAAAGCTTTCTATTTTTTAATTTAATAATTTTAAGTATTACTTTTTTATCAGAAAAAGATTTTTCTTTTTTTCCATAAACTTGAATATTTTCATGTCCTTTCCCTGCTACAATTAAAATTTCTCCTGTTTTAAGTTCGAATATTGCTCTTTTGATAGCTTCGAATCTATTTGGAATTTCAAAACACTTAGATTTTTTAATTTGCTTTTTAATTGAAGATCTTATTTTTTTTGGACTTTCAAATCTTGGATTGTCATCAGTCAAGTAAATCTTATCACAATAAAAATCTGCAATTTTCCCCATAACAGATCTCTTCAGCTTATCTCTGTTTCCACCACACCCAAAAACTATAGAAATTTTTTTATCTTGAAATTGCTCTTTTAAATTTTGCAAAGATAATTTAAGTGCCTCAGGTGTATGCGCATAATCTAGTATAATTTTAGATTTATTTTTTAAACTCCCAATATTTTCTAATCTGCCATTAACTGGCTTCAACTTGTTAATGACATTAACTATTTGTTTAAAGTTAAGTCCACTTTTTTCAGCTGCTAACATTGCCATTAATATATTTTTAATTTGTATCTTTCCTATTAAATCAGTACGAAATGTATAGATTTTATTTTTATATTTAATTTTTATTAATTGCTTATCTTCTAAATATAAATGAGAGATTATATTCAAATCACTTTTGTAATTGGATACCGTTTTAATATTTAATTTTTTTTTAAGGACAATGCTTTTAATTTTTTGGTACTGAGGAATTTCAATATCTGTAACTATATTTGAATTTTTTTTCATTAAATTTTCAAATAAATACATCTTTGATTTAAAGTAATCTTCAAAATTTTTATGATAATCTAAATGATCATGAGATAAATTCGTAAAAATTCCTGTCGAAAATTTTAAACCATCTAATCTATTTTGTTTAAGACCATGACTTGATGCTTCTAGTATTACATTTTCTATTCTATTCTTTTTAATCTTTTTTAAATAATTACTTAATTCTATGGGGTCTAAAGTAGTTTTGGAAATATTTTTTTTAAATTTTGATGCATTGATACCTAGGGTTCCGATTGATGCAACTTTTTTTTTATTCAATTTTAGAATTTGAAAATAAAAATCTGCAATAGAAGATTTTCCATTTGTACCAGTTACTGCGATTAAATTTTTTGGTTTATTTCTACAAATTTTATAAGCAATTTCTGATAAAGATTTTCTTACGTTCTTAGAACTTAAAAAAAGTATTTTTTTTTTAAAACCTGTAAATTTATTATTGGAAACAATTGTTTTTGCTCCATTTTTAATAGCATCATCTATAAATTTATTTCCATCTACTCTATTTCCCTTAATTGCAAAAAAAATATTATCTTTTTTGCATTTAAGGCTATTAAAACTTAAACCTGAAAAGTAATGCTTTTGATATTTGTTATCTATTTTTTGAAAATAATTGCCGATTAACATCTGTTAATTAATTTCTATATATTTTGTGGCTAAAATGGGTCCAATTTTTTCTATGATTTTGCCTGCAACCTCAACTGATGTCCATCCTGCTGTATTATAAGGCGTACCTTTATAAGACCCCTTTTTGTTTCTATAATTATAAATATAATCTTTAGATATTTTTGGCTCATCCATTAAAACAATTAAAGAATATTTTGGTTTAGAAGTTGGAAAAATTGCTACAAAAGTATTAACTTTAGCTTTTGAATAACCTCCAATAGTTGTTTTTTGTGCTGTTCCAGTTTTTCCTCCAACTTCATAACCTTCTATATTTGCAAATCCTGCTGTTCCTTCTTTAGTAGTTACAATTTTTCTTAGTATAAGGTTTATTTTTTCTGAAATACCTTTCTCAATAATTCTCTTATTTTCTTTTTTATTTACCACATCAGCTATTACTAATGTTGGTTTGATTTCGAATCCCCCATTTGAAACAATAGCATAACCTTTAGCTAATTGAAGTGGAGTTGTTGTTATACCATGTCCAAAGGATACCGTTGCAAGTTTACACTTTCCCCATTTAAAAGGAATTGGTTGACCAACTTCTTCAATATCAAAATCAATTTTATTTAATACACCTATTTTGTTTAAAAAGTTTTTTAATTTATTAATTTCTAATTTTTGTCCGATTCTAACTGAACCAATATTCCCAGACCTTATTAGGATTTCTTCAACAGTTAAATCAGAGGGAATTTCATCATCATATTCTGAAATTACACTTTTTCCACATTTTAATTTTTTTTCTAAATTTAAAAATTTAGTTTGTGGCTCTATTAATTTTTCCTCTAAAGCGGCTGCAATTGTAAAAGTTTTAAAAACGGAACCTAATTCATAAACACCTTTTGTAGCTCTATTAATATAATCTTTATCATCTATTTTTTGTCTTTTGTTTAGATCAAAATCTGGATAAGAAACCATTGAAATTATTTCTCCATTATTGACATTCATTAATATTGCGGCGATACCCCTACTGTTAAAAATAGAATTAAATTTAATTAATTCTTCTCTTATTAAAAACTGTATATCTGTATCTACTGTTAATTTAAGATCATCATTAATTCTTTTTAGTCTTCCATCAAAAGATTTTTCTATACCTGATATACCATTATTGTCATCGTCTATTTGGCCTATAATATGGCTAAAGAGATTTCTCTGAGGATATATTCTTGTAAGCTTTTCCTCTGATTTAATCGATTTGTCTCCAAGGAGCATAATCTTCTCATAATTCTCAGATGAAATTTTTTTTTCAAAATAAAAAAACTTTTTTTTTTTAATTTTTTTTTGAACCACTTTATAATCTTTATTAGGAAAAATTAGTTTAAGATTAATTAATAATTTTTTTTCATCAATAATTTCAACTGGATTAATTCCAATATCTACTGAACTA
>CACDHZ010000008.1 GCA_902552705.1 uncultured Pelagibacteraceae bacterium | reverse complement strand
TCTATATTTTTCTAAAAAAGTTCTGATAAAATCTCCTGTTTCAGGGTCTAATGATGCAGTTGGTTCATCTAATAATAAAATTTTTGGATTATTGATTAATGATTTAGCTAAACTAACTCTATTTTTTTGTCCAGAGGAAAGTTCACCAGTAACATTATTAAGAAATTTTTCTAGTCTAAGTTTTTCTGATAAATATTCAATTCTTTCAGGTAAATTTTTTACACTATATAGTTTTCCATAAACAATTAAATTTTGTTTCACAGTTAATTTTTTTGGTAATTCTATATAAGGTGAAATAAAATTCATTTTATGTAATAAATTAATTCTATGATTTTCTATATTTTTTTTGTTGATTAAAACTTTTCCACTTGATGGTTTGAGTAAACCAAGTATCATTGCAATCGTTGTTGTTTTTCCACAACCATTAGGACCTAATAATCCAATAATTTGATTTTCATTAACTTTAAAATTTACATTATCTACAGCTAATTTATTTTTATAGAACTTTGATAGATTGATTACTTCAATTGAATTACTCATTTAAAATCTCGAAGCTCTTAACAATCTATCATTAATTACCTTACCTATTCCTTTGTTAGATATCTTTTCAACTACAATTGATTTATACTGTTTATTTTTAATTTTCCGCAAACATGAGTATAAATTTCTTGCAGCTTCATTAAGGTTGTTTTTTTTACTCAAATAGAAATAGTTTTTTGAAGTCATTTTCCTTTTTTTTATTAAAATAAAAGCCTCATCTTTTTTCGCTTTTTTTACATTCATTTTTAATGGGATTCCAGGGGAATAATGTAGCGGTGATTGGCCTGAGGCAATTTTTTTTTTTGGATTAATATCTATATTGATTTTTTTTTGTAAAACTTTTTCAATTTTTGTAATATTTAATCCACCTAATCTTAATATTTTAGGTTTCTTTATAAGATCAATAATAGTTGACTCTACTCCGATATTACATTTGCCACCGTCTAAAATATATTTGACTTTTGATCCAAATTCTTCTTTTACATCTGATGCTTGGACAGCACTTAGTCTAGTAGAAATATTTGCACTTGGTGCGGCTAACGGATAATCTAATTTTTTTAATAATCTTCTAAATGTTTTATGCTTTGGGAATCTTACCGCTAAATTATTTTTATTATTAGTAACATTTTTTGAAATTTTAGAATTTTTCTTTAATCTTAGAATATAAGTAATTGGTCCAGGAGAAAATTTTTTATAAAGTTTAATAAAACTTTCATTAATTATACAATCTTTTTTTAGAGCATTCATATCCAAATAATGCACGATTAGTGGATTTTTTTTTGGCCTTCTTTTTAATCTAAAAATTTTATTTACAGCTGAATCTATATAGGCATTAGCAGCTAATCCATAAACAGTTTCAGTTGGTATACCTATACAATAATTTTTATTTAGGTAATTTTCAGCTTTTTTGATATTTGATTGAATGGATTTCATGTATTAATAATTATTATTATATGAAAGATAAAAATTTACCACTTGATAATATTCCACAGTCTCTTGAGGAGCTAACAAAACAAGCAAATAATATAGTTCAATCTCTGGAAGAAAAAAAATCCTTAAAAGACTCAATTGAAAAATATCAAGAACTTTTAAGATTAAATAACATCATAGAAAAAAAATTTCAGAAAATTAGTAAAAGTATCAATGAAGAAACAAAAAAAAAGATTGATAATATTATAACCAAAAAAAATGAAAAATAAACTTGTCAAAATAGCAAAGGATACAAATTACTTTTTAAAAAAATTTATTAAAAAACAAAAAAAAACTGAATTAATTTCAGCCATGAAGTACGGTTTGTTTCCTGGTGGGAAGAAAATTAGATCAAAAATTCTGATAGATATAGGAACTAAATTTAATATTAAATATGAAACATTAATTAAAATAGGTTCTGCTGTTGAATGTATTCATGCTTACTCTTTGATACATGATGACTTACCATGTATGGACAATGATAAGTTTAGAAGAGGTAAACTATCTACTCATATTAAATTTGGAGAATCCACTGCTGTGCTTGCAGGAAATTCATTATTAACAATGGCTTTTGAAATTTTGACTAGTTCAAATTTAGAAATTGACAAAAAAATTAAAGTAGATTTAGTTCAAAAATTATCTGAATCGTCTGGTCATCAAGGAATAGCAGGTGGTCAATATTTGGACTTATATTTTGAAAAAAAAAAGATTTCTAAAAATAAAATTATAAATATGGAAATAAAAAAAACTGGAAAATTATTTAGTTTTTGCTGTGCTGTACCAGCTATTTTAAAAAAGAAAAAAAATAAAGATATACATTTTTTTGAAAATATTGGTGCAAATATTGGATTATTATTTCAAATAGCTGATGATCTTATCGATTTTCAAGGTTCTTATAAAATTGTTGGAAAGAAAACTGGCAAAGATAAAAAAAAAGGCAAAGCCACTCTAATCAGTTTACTTGGATACAAAAATGTTATTAAGTACAGTCAAAAAATTAAATTTAAAATAATTAATGATTTGAACAACTATGGTTTAAATTCTAATGATTTAAATGAAACTCTAAATTATATTTTAAATAGAAACAAGTAATGCAAGATTATAAATTTTTAAAAGACATCAACTTTCCTTCTGATTTAAGAAAACTTTCAGAAAATAATCTTCAAGATGTAGCTGACGAGGTAAGAAAAGAGATGATCGAAGCTGTATCTAAAACTGGTGGACACTTAGGTGCTGGCCTAGGCGTTGTGGAATTAACTGTAGCCTTACATTATGTTTTTAATACTCCTAATGATAAACTAATATGGGACGTTGGTCATCAATCATATCCCCATAAAATTTTAACTGGAAGAAAAAATAAGATTAAAACCTTAAGACAGGGAAATGGTTTATCTGGATTTACCAAAAGATCTGAGAGTGAATATGATCCTTTTGGTGCAGCTCATAGCTCAACATCAATATCTTCAGCATTTGGAATTGCAGAAGCTAATAAATTATCAAATAAATTGAATAATGTAATTGCAGTAATTGGAGATGGAGCCATAAGTGCTGGTATGGCCTATGAAGCCATGAATAATGCAGGAGCTTCTAAGACTAAAATGATTGTTATTTTAAATGATAACGATATGTCAATAGCTAAACCAGTTGGAGCAATGAGAACGTATTTAGCTAAATTATTATCTGGTAAGATTTATTTTAGCTTAAGAGAAACTTTTAAATTAGTAACTTCAGCTTTTTCAAAAAGATTTAGTGCAAAAGCAGGTAAAGCAGAAGATTTTTTACGTTCGGCAGTTACTGGAGGAACTATGTTTAATTCAATGGGCTTTTATTATGTAGGTCCAATCGATGGACATGACATCAACGTACTTTTACCAATTTTACGAAATGCAAGAGATTCGAAGCACGAAGGACCTATTATGATACATATTAAAACTCAGAAAGGAAAAGGTTACTCTTATGCAGAGAAAGCTAGTGATAATTATCATGGAGTTTCTAAATTTGATGTAACCACTGGAAAACAAATAAAAAGCGGCACTAATCTTCCAACATATACCAAAGTTTTTGCGAATACGTTAATAAAGCATGCTCAAAAAGATAGTAAAATTGTAGGTGTTACAGCTGCGATGCCAGCAGGAACTGGAATGGATATTTTTGGAAAAGAATTTCCTAAAAGAATGTTTGATGTAGGAATAGCTGAGCAACATGCAGTTACTTTTTCTGCAGGTTTGGCAACCGAAGGTTATAAGCCGTATGCAGCTATATATTCAACATTTTTACAAAGAGCTTATGATCAGGTTGTTCATGATGTAGCAATACAAAGTTTACCTGTAAGGTTTGCGATAGATAGAGCGGGTTTAGTAGGGGCTGATGGATCAACTCATGCTGGATCATTTGATATCACTTATTTATCTACTTTACCAAATTTTATAGTAATGGCTGCTAGTGATGAAAGTGAATTGGTAAAAATGATTAATACTTCTGTTGATATCAATGATAAACCGTGTGCAATAAGATATCCAAGAGGAACAGGAGTTGGATTGGAACTACCATCAATTGATGAAAAAATTGAAATAGGCAAAGGAAGAATAATTCAAGAAGGAAAACAAGTGTGTATTTTATCTTTAGGCACGAGACTTGAAGAATGTAAAATTGCTAGCGAAGAACTTAAGAATAAAGGGATTAGCACATCTATTATTGATGCTAGGTTTGCCAAACCTTTAGATAAAGAGCTAATTATTAGATGTGCAAGAAATCATGAATTAATGATAACAATAGAAGAAGGATCGATCGGTGGATTTGGTTCACATGTTAAAAATTTATTAGCTGAAAATGGTATATTCGATAAAGGCTTAAAGTTTAGATCTATGACATTACCAGATATCTTTATTGAGCAAGATGATCCAAAGAAAATGTATGATATTGCTGGTTTAAATGCTTCTCAAATCTCAAAAAAAATTTTAGATATTTTATTTTCGAAAGACTCTATTAAAGTAGTAAAAAATTAAATTTATTAAATTTTAGCTACATTGAGCTTTATTCATGAGATAGTGATCTAATAAAACACAATTCATCATAGCCTCACCAATAGGTACTGCTCGAATACCTACACAAGGGTCATGTCTACCTTTAACTGATATAGAAGTATTTTTTCCATATCTATCTATTGTTTTTCTACTTGTTAAAATTGACGATGTAGGTTTAACAGCAAATGAAACTACAATTTCTTGACCTGATGATATACCCCCCAAAATACCTCCAGCATTATTAGAATTAAATTTTGTTTTTTTTCCTTTTTGTAAAATTTCGTCCGAGTTCTGTTCACCAGTTAATTGAGCAGAGCTCATACCAGATCCAATATTTACACCCTTAACTGCATTAATACTCATCATTGCAGAAGCCAAATCCATATCTAATTTTGAATAAATAGGTGCACCGAGTCCAACAGGAACTCCTCTTGCCCTTACTTCTATTATTGCCCCACAAGAAGACCCAGCTTTTCTTATACTTAACAAATACTTTTCCCAGAGTTTAAGCATATTTTTATCAGGACAGAAAAAAGGATTTTTAGATATAAATCTATCATTCCACTTACTTGTATCACACCCAAGTATCCCTAACTGAGTCACAGCACCAATAACTTGAAATTTTTTTCCTAATTTTTGTTGTAAGACTTTTTTTGCTATAGCACCTGCAGCAACTCTTGATGCTGTTTCTCTAGCAGATTGTCTACCTCCACCTCTATAGTCTCGAATTCCATATTTTTTAAAATATGTAAAATCTGCGTGACCAGGTCTAAATTTATTTTTTATTGTTTCATAATCTCTCGACCTCATATCTTTATTAAATATAATCATAGAAATCGGTGTACCTGTTGTTTTGCCTTCAAAAACTCCTGATAGCAAGGTTACCTTATCATCTTCTTTTCTTTGAGTTGTAAATTTGGATTGTCCTGGTTTTCTTTTATTTAACTCCTTTTGTATATCTGTTTCATTAATATTTATATTTGGTGGACAACCATCAACAACACAGCCTATAGCAGGACCATGAGATTCACCCCAAGTAGTGAAACGAAATATCTTTCCAAAAGTATTAAATGACATTAAATATAGTATATAGATTATTTTGTTTAAATTATGAATCAAAAAAACTCTTTAGGATTAAATAAATGCTTTGGGGAATTAGAAAACCCTTTCAAATTATTCGAAGAATGGTTTGAAGAGGCAAAAAAGTCTGAATTAAATGATCCAAACGCGCTTGCTCTTGCCACATCAAATAAAAAAGGAGCACCATCAGTCAGAATGGTTTTGCTTAAAGGTTTCAGTGAAAAAGGTTTTGTATTTTATACAAATTTAAATAGTAAAAAAAGTGGAGACATACAAAGCAATCCTCATGCATCAATGTGCTTTCATTGGAAAAGTTTATTAAGACAAATAAGAATAGTAGGTAAAATAAATAGTGTTTCAGATAAAGATGCTGATGAATATTATAACAGCAGAGCTTATGGTAGTCGTATTGGAGCCTGGGCTTCTAAGCAAAGTACAGTTTTAGATAATAGAGATCAACTTTATCAAGCAATTGAAGATTTTAAAAAAAAATATCCTGATGAAAATAATGTTCCAAGACCTAAACATTGGTCAGGATGGAATTTGACACCAGATGAAATCGAATTTTGGCTGGATGGTGAAAATAGAATTCACGAGAGATTAAAATATACACGAGATCAAACTGGTAGTTGGAATAAATCTTTACTCAGTCCTTAGAAGTTTCTTTCCAAACTAAATGAAGTAAGTTTTTCTAAAACTCTTTTTTCTTCACTATCTTCGAAAGCAATTAAAGAATTTGAAGCAAGATTAACAAAATGTTCAGCTTTTTTATAACACTCTTTAATAATTTCATATTTTTTTATAAGATTTAAAGTAAAATTTAAATCTTCATTTGATCTACATATTTTTTTAAAAATATCTTTAAGTTCCCCTTTTTCTTTTGAAGTTATTTTTTGAAATAAAAGAATTACTGGTAAAGTAACTTTTCCTTCAAAAAAATCTTTACCAATTTTCTTTCCAAAAAACTTTAAATCAGAATTATAATCAAGAGTATCATCTGCAATTTGGAAAGTTAAACCTAAATTTTTTCCATAGAACTTTAAAGCATCTTTTTCTTTTTGATCTTTATTAGACAAAATTGCTCCTACTTTAGTTGCTGCAGAAAAAAGTTCTGCTGTTTTAGCAGTTATAATTTTCAGATAAGTTTCTTCTAACATATCTATTTCCCCTTTATGTTGAAGCTGCAAAACTTCTCC
Organism: uncultured Pelagibacteraceae bacterium; assembly: GCA_902552705.1. GTDB lineage: Bacteria > Pseudomonadota > Alphaproteobacteria > Pelagibacterales > Pelagibacteraceae > Pelagibacter. The sequence goes on along the minus strand of CACDHZ010000008.1, from coordinate 32,622 downwards.
TTGAGCAATTTTTGATGAAGTAGATGATAAAAGTTTAAGAACTTCTAGATTTCCATCTTCAACCATCATTTCAAAACATCTACTTAAAAGATAATCTCCAATTAATATTGAAGATTGATTTCCCCAAATTGAATTTAATGTTTCTTTTCCTCTTCTTATGCCTCCAACGTCAATTACATCATCGTGCATTAATGTTGCACCATGTATCATTTCAATACAAGCTGCTAAATTAATATCTCGACTACCTTTTGTGTAACCACATAGTTTAGCTGACCCAAGTGTCAAAAGAGCTCTTAATCTTTTACCTCCAGTCATAATATGATAATCAGTCATTTTTTTAACTAAATCTACATCACTAACTAATTTTGTTTTTATTTTTTCCTCAACTAAAAATAGTTTATCATCAACAGATTCTTTTAGTTGAAAATAAGAGTTATTTATTTGGTTTTTAAGTTGGACTACTGTACCCATAAGAATAAGTTAATATAATTAAGTTATATTTATTACTTATCAATTGACGCACCCCAATCTTCAACTATAAGTAGGCTTTATATTAATCAAAAATTCTATAAGGATTAGCAATGTTCTCTTTTTTTAAAAAAAAAAAAATTATTCCACATATAAGACTAACTGGTGTAATTGGATCATCAGGAAGATTCAAACAAGGAATTGACTTTTCAGGTCAGCAAGAAATTATAAAAAAGGCATTCTCTTTTAAAAAGGCTAAAAATATAGCTATATCAATTAATTCACCTGGTGGCTCGCCAGTTCAATCTCATTTAATTCACGATTATATAAAACAATTAGCCAAAAAAAATGAAAAAAAAGTTATCGTTTTTGCTGAAGACGTCGCTGCATCAGGCGGATATTTGATTGCTTGTGCAGGAGATGAAATTTATGCAAATTCAAGTTCTATAATAGGTTCAATTGGAGTTATTTCAGCTTCGTTTGGCTTTCAAGATGCAATTAAAAAGATTGGTATTCAAAGAAGAGTTTATACTGCTGGAAAAAATAAAAGTACTTTAGATCCTTTTAAAGAAGAAAAAGAAGAGGATATTGAAAGAATAAAAAGATTACAACTTGAACTACATTCAGATTTTATTGACGTTGTTAAAAAAAGTAGGGGCTCAAAACTAAAAGAGCCTGAAAAAAACAATACTTTTACAGGAGAATTTTGGTCGGGTACAGCATCTATGAAGCTAGGATTGATAGATGGCATTGGTAATGCAGAGCAAATTTTAAGAGAAAAGTTTGGAGAAGACATAGTCATTAAAAAACTAGAGAAGCAAAAAAGTTTTATAGCTAAAAAACTTTCATCTTCTATAGATAGTCAAATTGATAATTTAGCTAGTGTAATGGAAGAAAGAGCCTTGTGGCAAAAGTTTGGTTTATAAATGCCAAAAAAAATAAATAAGATAAAAAAAAAAAATAAACCTACATTTCAATCTTTTCAAGATACAATTTTAAATTTGCAAAAATTTTGGAGCAAACAAGGATGTGTTATTTTGCAACCTTACGACATGGAAGTTGGAGCCGGAACGTTTCATCCAGCAACTACTTTAAGATCTTTAGGACCAAAACCTTGGAAAGCGGCTTATGTGCAACCCTCAAGAAGACCTACAGATGGAAGATATGGAGATAATCCAAATAGGCTACAACATTATTACCAGTTTCAAGTTTTAATTAAACCATCCCCAGATAATATAAAAAAACTTTATTTAAACAGTTTAGCAGTAATTGGAATCAATCATAAAGAACATGATATTAGATTTGTAGAAGATGATTGGGAAAGTCCTACGTTAGGAGCCTCAGGTCTTGGTTGGGAGGTTTGGTGTGATGGAATGGAAATTACACAATTTACTTATTTTCAACAAATGGCTGGTATAGAATGCAAACCTGTTTCAGTGGAGTTAACTTATGGTCTTGAAAGAATATGCATGTTCACTCAACAAAAAAAAAATGTTTATGATCTTGTTTGGAATAATGAAAATGTAAAGTACAGAGATGTATTTCATCAGGCAGAGATAGAATTTTCTGCCTATAATTTTGAACATGCTAATACAGAAAATTTATTTAAAATGTTTGAGATGTTAGAAGCGGAGGCAAAATCATTAGTAGAAAAAGAAATACCTCTACCTGCATACGATCAATGTTTGAAAGCAAGCCATGTATTTAATATTTTGGATGCAAGGGGAGTGATAAGTGTTGCTCAAAGAGCAGGATACATTGGACGTATTAGAGATATTACAAAAGTAGTAGCCGAAGCTTGGTTAAGCAGTCAAACAGAATAATGTCAGAGTTTTTTTTAGAATTATTTAGTGAAGAAATTCCTGCAAATTTGCAAAATTATTCACGTGTATTTTTATTTGAAAGTTTTCAAAAATTGTTTAAAGAAAAAAATATATCATTCAAGGAAAGCAATTATTATTCTACACCAAATAGACTTGTTATAGTATTTAAAGGTTTATCTAAGGAGATAACTCAAGAAGCGAAAGAGGTAAAAGGACCAAATATTAATGCTCCAGAAAAAGCTATAGAAGGTTTTTTGAGATCAAACAAATTAAATTCTACAGATTTATATAAAAAAAAAACAGAAAAAGGAGAATTTTATTTTTTTAAAAAACCATCACAAAAACTTTTTACAATTCATTTACTTGAAGAAAATATTCCAACAATTCTAGATACATTACAATGGAAAAAGTCAATGAAATGGGGGAATTATAATTTAAATTGGGCAAGACCATTAAAATCAATATTAGCAGTTTTTGATAATAAAAACTTAAACTTTAATTTTTACCATTTAAAAGCTTCTAATACATCTTTTATTGATAAAGAATTTGAAGATAAAAAAAGAGCATTTAAAAACTTTGAAAGTTATAAAAATTTTTTTTATAAATTTGATATTATCATTGATCATATTTCAAGAAAAAAATTTATTAAAAAGGAATTAGAGAAAATATCTAAAAAAAAAAATTTTGTAGTTGAACTTAACGATAAACTCTTGGATGAAGTTGCAAATATAGTTGATAAGCCTAATATTTTAATTTGTAAATTTGATGAAAAATTTTTGAGCATACCTAAAGAAATCTTGATTATCACCATGCAACATCATCAAAAGTACTTTCCAACATTTGATAAAAAAGGAAAAATTACGAATGAATTTTTAGTTGTAGCTAATCAGAAAGATAAATTTGGGTATATTAAATTAGGTAATGAAAGAGTTGTAGAAGCAAGATTAAGTGATGCTAAATTTTTCTGGGAAAAAAATAAATCACAAAATTTAGTGAAACAAGTTTCTAAACTTAAATCAATTAATTATTTTAATGGTTTAGGATCTTACTTTGAAAAGATTCAAAGAATGAGAAAACTTGGTGGTATAATTTCAGATGAATTGTTAATTAGCAAAGACAAAGTAGAATTATCAGCTTCAATATGTAAAGTAGATTTAATTTCAGATTTAGTAGGTGAGTTTCCTGAACTACAAGGAGTTATGGGTGGATATTTTGCTGAAGAGCAAGGCTTTGATAAAGAAATTTCATTAGCAATCAGCGAACATTATCTTCCAACAGGAATTAATAGTAGAATACCAAAAAAACCGTATAGCATTGCTTTAGCTTTAGCAGACAAGATAGATACTCTTGTGGGTTTTTTTGGTATCAATCAAAAACCAACAAGCTCAAAAGATCCTTATGCATTAAGAAGATCATCACTAGGATTAATAAAATTAATAATTGATAATAATAAAGAATTAAATATTAAGTATCTTTTAGATAGTTCAATTTTATTTTACAGAGATCAAGGTTTTGAACTTTTGAATGAGACTTTACAAAAAGAATTAACAGACTTTTTATTTGAAAGATTAAAATATTATATGAAGGAAAAAGAAATTCGTAATGATATAATTGAAGCTAGCATTAATTCAAATAATTTAAATAATATGAATAAATTATTTAAAAAAGGACTAACATTGAATAACGTTATTAAGAAACAAATTGGTGAAGATATAGTTTCAAGTTATAAAAGAGCTTATAATATTATAGAGAGTGAACTAAAGAATGAGAGCATAGAGCTTTCAAATAAAACTGACCCTGGCATATTTAAAAATGACCACGAAGTTAATTTATTAAAGAAAATCAATGAATTAAAAAAATATTTTACTGGTATTGATAGAGATGAAAATTACTTAGAGTCACTATCGAATTTGGCCGCTGCAAAAGAAGTAATTAATAATTTTTTTGATAATATAAAGGTCAATGTTGAAGATAAAAATATTAAAAAAAACAGATTGGAACTTTTGCAAATGTTATGTAGAACATTTGACAATTATATAAATTTTTCAAATATAGAGGCTAAATAGTGAATAGATTGATATTTAATTTTAAATCTAAAGACTTAAAAAAAATTAAAAACCTCAAAAATTTGTTAGGAGGAAAGGGGGCTAACCTTTCAGAAATGGGACGGATTGGTTTGCCTGTACCTCCAGGATTTACAATTTCAACTAAGGTATGTGACTTATTTTACAAAGATAAAAAGAAATTAAATTCAAAGATAGTTAATTTAATTAAGATAGAATTAAAAACTATTGAAAAAGATGTAAAAAAAAAATTTGGTGACTTAAAGAATCCTTTATTATTATCTGTTAGATCAGGGGCAAGAGTATCTATGCCTGGAATGATGGATACAATTTTGAATCTTGGTTTAAATGATAAAACTGTAATAGCATTAGCAAATAAAACTTCTAACGTAAGATTTGCAAAAGATAGCTACAGAAGATTTATTCAAATGTATGCAAATGTAGTGATGGGAGTCGAGAATTACCATTTTGAGGAACTAATTGAAAACTATAAACTAACTAAAGGTGTTCTTTTAGACACAGATTTAGATGAAAACGATTGGGAAGGTTTGATTAATGATTTTAAGAAAGTTGTTAAAGACAAGACTAATAAAAATTTTCCACAAAATGTCTATGATCAATTACTTGGAGCAATTAGTGCTGTATTTTTATCTTGGGAAAGTAATAGAGCAAAAGTTTATAGAAAATTAAATCAAATACCTAGCGAATGGGGAACCGCAGTTAATGTTCAATCGATGGTATTTGGAAATATGGGTAGTGATTGCGCAACTGGAGTTGTTTTTACAAGAAATCCATCAGATGGTACAAATGAAATCTATGGAGAATATTTAATAAATGCTCAAGGAGAAGATGTTGTAGCAGGAACAAGAACACCGCAATACATAACCAAAAAAGCTAAAAAAGATGCTGATGCAAAAGAGGACTCCATGGAAGAGTCTATGCCTAAAGTGTTTAAACAACTAGATAAGATTTTAAAAGTTTTAGAAAAACACTACAAGGATATGCAGGATGTTGAATTTACAGTTGAAAATAAAAAATTGTGGATGCTTCAAACAAGATCTGGAAAAAGAACCTCAAAGTCTGCTGTCAAAATAGCAGTAGATATGGTTAAAGAAAAATTAATATCAAAAAAAGAAGCAGTTTTAAGAGTTGACCCAAATTCATTAGATACGTTGCTGCATCCAACACTTGATGAAAAAAGTTCAATAAATATTATTGCAAGTGGATTACCTGCATCTCCTGGTGCTGCTAGTGGAAAGGTAGTCTTTTCATCTGATGAAGCTGAAAGGTTGGCTGGAATTATGCAAGATACAATTTTAGTTAGAGTTGAAACATCACCAGAAGATATTCATGGGATGCATGCTGCTAGAGGAATTTTAACTGCTAGAGGTGGAATGACAAGTCATGCTGCGGTTGTGGCAAGAGGGATGGGAAGGCCATGTGTTTCTGGATCAAGCGAAATTGATATCAATTATGAAACTAAAACTTTTAAAACAGACTCAGTTGAAATAAAAGAAGGGGATGTGATCACAATTGATGGTTCAACAGGAAGAATTATTCTAGGTGAAGTACCAACAGTTAAGCCTGAGATTTCAGGAAATTTTTCAAAACTGATGAATTGGGCTGATAGCTATAGAAAATTAAATGTTAGAAGTAATTCTGAAACTCCAATGGATACAAAAATTGCAAGAGATTTTGGAGCTGAGGGCATAGGGCTTTGCCGAACAGAACATATGTTTTTTGATGAAGAGAGAATTCTATCTGTTAGAGAAATGATTTTATCTAAAACAAAAGAAGATAGAAGTAAAGCATTAGAAAAGCTTTTACCTCATCAAAGAAAAGATTTTATAGAAATATTTAAGATAATGAATAAATTACCAGTAACTGTAAGATTATTAGATCCTCCATTACATGAGTTTTTACCTAAAACAGAAAAAGAAATTAAAGATATAGCTAATGTGGTTGGTCTTCCTTTAAAAGAAATAGAATCAAGAATTAGCGAATTACATGAACAAAATCCTATGCTAGGCCATAGAGGATGTAGATTAGGAATCTCTTTTCCAGAAATTTATGAAATGCAATGTAGAGCCATTTTTGAGGCTTTATCTGAATTAAAGTTAAAAAAACTGAATTCGGCATTTCCTGAAATAATGATTCCACTAGTTTCCACAGAAGCTGAAATAAAAATTATGAAAGATTTAGTTGTAAGGGTTGCAAGAGAAGTACAAAAAAATAAAGGTGTAAAAATTGATTATTTGGTAGGAACCATGATTGAATTGCCTAGAGCAGCACTTAAGGCAAAAGAAATTGCAAAACATGCGGATTTTTTTAGTTTTGGAACCAATGATCTAACTCAAACAACATTTGGCTTAAGCAGAGATGACAGTGGAAAATTCTTAAATGATTATATTGAAAATAAAATTTTTTCTGTTGATCCTTTTGTTTCGATTGATGATGGTGTGGGTGACTTGGTTGAGATAGCAGTAGAAAAAGGAAAAAAACAGAATAGAAAAATTAAACTTGGAATCTGTGGAGAACATGGTGGTGACCCAAAAAGTATAAAGTTTTGTGCTAATACTGGTTTAGATTATGTATCTTGCTCACCATACAGGGTCCCAGTTGCAAGATTAGCAGCAGCTCAAGCAGAACTATCTAAAAAAAATTAAATTTCTAATTTAAAATCAATAGCTGGAGCACTATGAGTAATACTTCCAATTGAAATTCTATCTACACCAGTAGCAGCAATTTTTTTAACTGATTTGAAATTTACATTTCCAGAAGCTTCTGTTTCATAATATTTTTTTGCCATTTTGACTCCAGCTTTTAAGTTTTTATTATTCATATTATCAAATAATACAGTATTAAATTTTAAACCTATTATTTTTTTAAGCTGTTTAAGATTGTCAACTTCAACAGTAATTTTTTTTCCTTTTTTATTTTTAATAGCATTAGAAACTAGACTTTTGATATTTGAGCTTGCTATATGATTATCTTTAATCAGAAATTCATCACTCAAGTTAAATCTATGATTAGTGCCACCACCTAATTTAACAGCATACTTTTGAATGACTCTTAAAGTTGGAATTGTTTTTCTTGTGCAGCAAATTTTACAATCTTTATTGACTATTTTTACAAAATCATTGGTTTTGGTAGCTATACCAGATAAATGACTCATAAAATTTAAAGCAACTCTTTCTCCAATTAATATATTTTCTGCTTTACCTTCTATTGTAGCTATTAATTGATTTTTTTTTACTAATGAACCTTCTTTTTTCTTAATTTTGAATTTGATTTTACTATCTATCAACTTAAAAGTTTGTTTTGCAAATTCTAATCCAGCAACTATTGCTTTTTGATTTGAAAATAGTTTAAATTTTGTAGTTTTTGAACTTTGAATCAAATCAGAAGTAACGTCTCCTGATGGATAAAGATCTTCGTTCAAAGCACGTTTTACAAGATTTTTAATATAATTATTGCTTAATATAATATTAGCCACTTTTTATCTGCCGATCGAAACCATTTTTTCAACAGGGACTCTAGCTTTTTTTATTGTATCACTATCCATTAAGATTTCGCCAGTTTCATTTTCTAAGCAATCTAAAATTTTTGGCAATGTAATTTTTTTCATGTGAGGACAAAGGTTGCATGGCCTTATAAATTCAACATTTGGATTTTCTACCTGAATATTGTCACTCATTGAACATTCAGTGACCATCATTATTTTTTTTGGCTGGTTATCTTCAACATACTTAATCATACCTCCCGTTGAACCAGCAAAATCACTTGCTTTAATTACATCTGGAGGACATTCCGGATGAGCTATTATTTTAATTCCAGGATTTTTTTCTCTAATATCATTTATTTCTTTTTCATTAAATTTTTCATGGACCATACAAATACCTTTCCAAGCAATGATCTCAACATCTGTTTGAGAGGCAACGTATTTTGCTAGATAATCATCAGGTAAGAAAATAACTTTTTTAACACCAAGAGACTCAACAATTTTGACTGCATTAGCAGATGTACAACAAATATCAGTTTCTGCTTTTACATCAGCTGATGTATTTACATATGATACTACTGGTACACCTGGATATTTTTCTTTTAATAATCTTACATCTTTACCAGTCACTGATGATGATAAAGAACAACCAGCATTCATATCTGGCAGTAAAACTTTTTTTTCAGGACTCATTAATTTAGAGGTTTCAGCCATGAAATGCACACCAGCCATTACAATTATATCTGCGTTAGTTTTAGACGCTTCTATTGCAAGAGCCAAAGAATCTGCTGCTACATCAGCTATTCCATGATAAATTTCAGGAGTTTGATAATTATGCGCAAGTATGATTGCATTTTTTTCTTTTTTTAATTTATTTATTTTATGAATATATGGAGCATGAACTGACCATTCAATCTCTGGCATAACCTTAGAGATTTTTTGATAAATAGGGTCAGTCGCTATTTTTACTTCCGTAGTAAATTTCATAACAAAACTTATCAATTTGATTAATATTTGTCATTCACTTATTATGCCACACTATTTAATCCAATCGGGCATTTTTATTCTTAAAACTGCATTTTCACTTTTTAATTCACCATCTTGTTTAAAGTTATTGTCTAAGTATTTGACTAAAGCAAAGGGATATTCATCATTAATTAGAACTTTACCAATTTCAATATTATTTGCATATATTGGTTCACTTTCTTTTAACTTTCCTTTAACTAATTCAACTGGGAGTAATCTCTTTGAAAGTTTATTTTTTAGTTTTATTCTAGCAGTATTCTCTTGGCCTACATAACAGCCTTTTTTAAAGTCAATTCCATTGAGTTCCTCAAAATTACACTCAATACCAAATAATTTATTTTGTAACTTATTCATATTTTTTTGTGCTATTCCTAATTGATGGCTCAATTTATAATATTCATCAACATTTGAGTCTTTTAAACCTAATTTTTTTAGAGATAAATAAAGTTTCTCAAGATTTATAATAAGCCTTGCCCCTAATTTATTATTTCTTGGATCAAGTAAGATAGGGTCCTCCCTATATTTGATTGTATTTCCAAGTTCATTTTTTGCATTTTCAAATTCTAAAAATTTTTCTTTAGTAAAAGTTGCGATTACAAATTCATTACTTAAATCCATAATTTCTATATTTGATCTAAGCTTATAAGCATTTAACTGCTTATAAAGTGCTGCAGCTTGAGATTTTTCACAATCTATAAAATATCCAGATTTATGCTTCACTATTATAAATGAGAATAAAAACTTACCTTGTGGAGTTAAAAGTGAGGCAAAACAACTATTAGTTTCATTAACTTTATTAATATCATTACTGATTAAATTTTGTAAAAATTCTCTAGCATCTTGTCCATTTATATAAAGTATCCCTCTATCTTCCAAAATATATACATTTTGAGTATTCATAATTGATTGATTACTAAATATAATATAATTACTTTTTTCATAAATGTTAGATCTAATAATTAAAAATGGCTTAAGTTACATAGATAAAGATCTTAAAGATCAAGATATTGCAATAAAAGATGGTAAAATATTCGAAATTGGTAATATTAAAGATGATGCAAAAGAGATATTTGATGCAAAGGGTTTAACAGTTTTACCAGGCTGTATTGACACTCAAACACATTTTAGAGAACCAGGTTCAACAGATACAGAAGATCTTAAATCTGGTAGTAGAGCGGCGGTTGCGGGTGGAATAACAAGTGTATTCGAAATGCCAAATACTAATCCACCAACATCCAATATAAAAGAATTTCAAAGAAAATTAGATCTCGCTAAAAATAGAATGTATTGCAATTATGCTTTTTATTTTGGTGCAACAGCAGATAATGCAAATGATCTTGCAAGTTTAAAAGGTTTAGAAGGGTGCTGTGGTATTAAACTTTTTGCAGGGTCTTCGACTGGTAATTTATTAGTTGCTGAAGAAGACGATATAGATAAAGTTTTTCAAAATGCATCAAAAGTTGTTGCAGTTCATTCTGAAGATGAGGCTATTTTAAAAGTTAACAAGAAGTTAATTAAGGAAGGTGATGTTCATACACATCCAATATGGAGAAGTGTAGAATGCGCAATAGCATCTACCAGAAGAATTGTGAGAATTGCTGAAAAGCATAATAAAAAAGCTCATGTCCTTCATATTACCACAAAAGAAGAAATTGATTTTCTATCTCAACACAAAGGAAATATTACTTTTGAGATTACTCCTCAGCACTTAACCATTTATGCACCTGATTGTTACAATAAACTAGGCACATATGCTCAAATGAATCCTCCAATAAGAGATAAATCTCATTATGATAGATTATGGTATGCAGTCAAAAATAATTTTAATGATACAATTGGCTCTGATCATGCTCCTCACTTAAAAAAAAATAAAGAAAAGAGATACCCTAATTCTCCATCCGGAATGCCAGGCGTTCAAACTCTCGTCCCTGTTATGTTAAATCATGTTAATGATGGAAAATTAACTTTAGAACAATTTATTAATTATGTATGTGAAAACCCAGTTAAAATTTTTGGTATCAAAAATAAAGGCTTTATCAGAAAAGGATATGATGCTGATTTTACAATTGTCGATATGAAAAAAAAATTTATTGTTAAGAACGAAAATATTGAAAGCAAGTGTGGCTGGTCACCATTTGATAGATATGAATTTAAAGGAAAGCCAGTTTTGACAATTATAGCTGGAAAAATCAAAGTGCAAGATGGTAAAATTATAGGTAGTCCCGAGGGCACACCTTTATCATTTGATTGAAAACTTTTATGAAAAAATTTTTAGATCTTGGATTACAACCTCTAGCAAATAAATATTTAACTAAAAAAGATTTAATAAATAGAAAAAAAGAGCAATTTTATCATTTAGAAGTTGGATTTGATAATAAAACTAAACTTGTTTCAATTTTGAATAAAATTTCATCTTATAAAATGTTTGATAATGATTATCCTTATAGATCTTCAATGTCCAAAACAATGACAGACTCTTTCAAAAAGTTATCAAAAAAAATTATAAGAGATTATAAGTCTAGGTTTATTTTAGAAATTGGAAGTAACGATGGTTCACTGATTCAAAATTTTAATAAAAAAAAAGTTATTTGTGTTGAACCATGTAAGAATTTAGCAAAAATTACAAAAAAAAAAGGTTTTAAAACATATGATGAATATTGGGACATAAACCTTGCAAAAAAAATTAAATCAAAATACAGAAATATTGATTTGATTTATTCCGCCAACACTCTAAGTCATATAGCAAATCTAGATTCAGTTTTTAAATCAATTAATTATGTATTATCTGATGATGGAATTTTAATAATTGAAGATCCATCATTACTAGAATGCCTCAAAAGAGTTGCTTATGATCAATTTTATAATGAACATATTTATGTATTTTCATTATTAAGCATTATGAATATAATTAAAAAACATAATCTTCAGGTATTTAAAGTTGAAAAATTAAAAACACATGGTGGATCAATCCGATATTTTATTAAAAAAAAAGTAAATTTAAAAATCAAAATCCATAATAGTGTCAAAAAACACTTACAAGATGAATTAAAATATAAAATGAATAATTTTAAGACATATATAAAATTTAGAAATAAAGTAAAAAAATCAAAAAGAAATTTAGTTTCTATTCTTAATGATATTAAAAGAAAAAACAAAAAAGTAATTGGTTACGGATCAACCGCCAAATCAGTTACCATTTTAAATTATTGTAAAATTAAAAGTGAAACATTAGACTATTTTGTTGATACCACACCAAATAAAACAAATAAGTATATGCCTGGAACTCATATTCATATTAAAAATTATAAAAAAAGTTTATTAGATGATGTAGATTATATTTTTTTAGGAGCATGGAATTTTAAAGATGAAATATTTAAAAAAGAAAAAAAATTTATTAAAAGAGGAGGTAAATTTATTACTCACATCCCAACTCCAAAAATAATATGATTTTCAATCTTTTTTTAAGATATTATTTTTAATAAGATCTTCTTTTATTTCGTCTAAGATTGCAGGGTCATCAATAGTTGGTGGCATTTTGTATTCAACATTATCAGCAATTTTTCTTATAGTTCCTCTTAATATTTTACCTGATCTAGTCTTAGGAAGTCTTTTGATAACTATTACAACTTTAAATGCAGCTACAGGACCAATTTTATCTCTTACCATTTTTATACATTCTTTTGATATCGTATCATTGTTCTTATCAACACCTGCTTTCAAAACAATTAATCCAATAGGTAATTGTCCTTTTAATTTATCTGCAATACCCAGAACAGCACATTCTGCAACCGACTGATGTTCAGATAAAACTTCTTCAATTGCTCCAGTAGATAATCTATGACCAGCAACATTGATAATGTCATCTGTTCTTGACATTATCCAGATATACCCATCCTCATCAATATGACCTGCATCATAAGTTTGATAATAACCTTCGTAGTTACTCATATAGTTCTCTTTATATCTTTTATCAGCATTCCAAAGTGTTGGAAAAGTCCCTGGAGGCAAAGGAAGTTTAACAACTATATCTCCCATTTCATTTGGTTTAGCCAAAGTTTGATCTGATTTAATAATCTTGACATCGTAACCAGGAACAGCTTTGCATGCAGATCCATATTTTGTTTTCATCTTTTCAATTCCTGTACAGTTTGAACTTATCGCCCAACTTGTTTCTGTCTGCCACCAATGATCAATCACAGGTACATTCAATAAATTTTCAGCCCATTTGATAGTATCAGGATCGGCTCTCTCACCTGCAAGAAAAAGACTTTCAAATTTAGAGAGATCATATTTAGAAAAAAACTTGCCTTCAGGATCTTCTTTTTTAATTGCCCTAAATGCAGTTGGGGCTGTAAATAAAGATTTTACTTTGTAATCAGAAATTATTTTCCAAAATGCGCCAGCATCTGGTGTACCTACTGGTTTACCTTCAAATAGTACTGTCGTACATCCTTTAAATAAGGGAGCATAAACAATATAAGAATGCCCAACAATCCAACCTATGTCACTTGCAGACCACCAAATATCTCCATCATCAATATTATAAATATTTTTCATTGTCCATTTTAACGCAACTATATGACCTCCAATGTCTCTTACTATTCCTTTTGGAGTACCTGTTGTTCCAGAGGTGTAAAGTATGTAGGCAAATTCATTTGAATTCATTTCAATACAATCAGTCTCCTTTGCATTTGCAACTATTTCTTCCCAGGAAACTTCTTTAGGAGAATTTAATTTGACTTCGTGACCCGGCCTTTGAAATAAAATCATCTTATCAATCTTATGTTTCGCTTGTTTAATAGCTTCATCAACTAATGGCTTATATTCAACTGTCCTTCCAGGTTCAAAACCACATGACGCTGTAACTAATACTTTTGCTTTACTATCATCTATTCTGCTTGCAAGCTCATTAGATGCAAAACCACCAAAGACTACTGAGTGAATTGCTCCTATTCTTGCACAAGCAAGCATAGCAATTACTGCCTCTGGTATCATGGGCATGTAAATTATTACCCTATCACCTTTATTTACACCCTGAGAATTCAAGGCACCTGCAAATTTAGATACCTTTATCTTTAATTCTTCATAAGTGAATTTATTTTTATTACCAGTAATAGGACTATCGTATATAAGTGCCGTTCTTTTCCCATTTCCTTGATCTATATGTATATCTAAAGCATTATAACAAGTATTTGTTATACCATCTTCAAACCATTTATAGAAAGGAGGGTTTGATTTGTTTAAAATTTTTGTAGGTTTTTTGAACCAAAAAATATCATCAGATGCTGCTTGCCAAAATTTTTCAGGATTTTTGATAGAATTTTGATATATTTCATTAAATTTCTTGGTCATTTAAATTTGATTCTATTTTTAGCTTTTTTTGCAGTTTTTAAATTAAAAATTGTATTTAAATTTAAAAAGCAAGTAAAATCAATACAAATTAGACACAATTAAACCTTCAAAAAACTTAATATTTTTGATAGTTAACCTGCAACGTGGTTTGAACATTAGTCCAAACCTAGTTTATATAAACTATAAAAACTAACATAAGAGGGAGTTTTTTATGAAAAAACTAAAATTGTTTGCTCTTACAGCTTTGGCTCTATTAGGAGCTTCAGGCGTAGCAAACGCGGAAACTGTATTGTTGTCTACTGACGACTTTGTTGGAATTTCCTTTTGGGTAATTTCAATGGGTATGTTAGCTGCTACTGCTTTCTTCTTCCTAGAAGTTGGAAGTGTTTCAGCCGCTTGGAGAACATCAGTCACTGTTGCTGGTTTAGTTACTGGTATTGCATTTATACACTACATGTACATGAGAGGTGTATGGGTACAAACTGGAGACTCACCAACAGTTTATAGATATATTGATTGGTTAATCACTGTGCCATTACAGATGGTAGAATTTTATTTAATTCTAAAAGCTGTAGGTAAAGCAAACTCTGGAATGTTCTGGAGATTGTTAATTGGTTCAGTAGTCATGCTTGTTGGCGGATACTTAGGAGAAGCAGGATACATCAATGCTACACTTGGTTTTGTAATCGGTATGGCTGGATGGTTCTACATTCTTTATGAAGTATTCTCAGGTGAGTCAGGAAGAGCTGCTGCGAAAAGCGGAAACAAAGCTCTTGTTACTGCATTTGGAGCAATGAGAATGATCGTTACAGTTGGATGGGCAATTTATCCATTAGGTTACGTATTTGGTTACCTAACTGGTGGTGTAGATGCTAATGCACTTAACGTTATATATAACTTAGCTGACTTCATAAACAAAATTGCGTTTGGTCTAGTAATCTGGGCTGCAGCTACGCAAGCTAGTGGAAGAAGAAGATAAGTATAACAAAAAAAGTTATTTAAATTAATAGGGCAAGTATTTAATACTTGCCCTATTTTTTTTGTGTTTTATAAATATTTATGCCAAAAATTAGATATATTGAAAGCAATGGAACTTCACACACTTTAGAAGTGCCTAATGGAATTACTGTAATGGAGGGTGCTGTTCAAAATAATATACCTGGCATTGACGCTGATTGTGGGGGAGGAATGGCTTGTGCAACTTGCCATGTTTATGTCAAAGATGAATGGTTTGATAAGCTTCCAAAAAAAGAAGATGGAGAAGAAGATATGATCGATATGGCTTTTGAACCAAAAAAAAATAGTAGATTAAGCTGTCAACTTTTGGTCACAGATGAACTTGATGGTCTTGTGGTTAATATTCCATCAAAACAAGGTTAAATGAATAAAATTGATGCACTAATAATTGGAGCAGGTCCAACAGGATTATTTACCGCTCATCAGTTAAAACTAATAGGTTTAAATTGTGAGATAGTTGATAATTTAGATAAAATTGGAGGACAATGCATTGAACTTTATCCTGATAAACCGATTTATGATATTCCTGCAGTTCCCGAATGTACTGGTGAAGAGTTAACAAATAATTTGATTAATCAATTAAAACCTTTTGATATTAAATTTCATTTAAATGAAAGAGTTGATGAAGTTAAAAAAGATAAAAGTAATTGGTTTGTTAAAACAAGCCAGGGTAAAGAATTTTTAACTCCAAATGTAATAATTGCTGGAGGAGTTGGTTCTTTTGAACCAAGGAAATTTTCTCCAAAAGAATGTGAGAAATTTGAAAATAAATCATTATTTTATTCTGTAAAAGATAAAAAAATATTTGAAGGAAAAACAGTTACAATTTTTGGTGGTGGAGATAGCGCATTAGATTGGGTGGTTGAATTATCAAAAAAATCAGCAATAAATTTAGTACATAGAAGAGATGAATTTAGAGGAGCAAAAGCTACTGTTAACAAAATAAATGAACTGAAAAAATTAGGAAAAATAAAATTATTTACAAAATATCAATTATCTAATGTTAACGGTATCAAAAACTTAGAAAGCATCGACATCAAACATGATGATGGAAAAGTTGAGAATTTGAAAACCGACTTTGTTTTAGGATTTTTTGGTTTAATAATGCAATTAGGTCCAATAGCTGATTGGGGCCTAAATATTGATAGAAAAACAATTTCAGTAGATACAGAAAAGTTTGAAACAAATCAAAAGGGAATTTACGCTGTTGGAGATATTTGTACTTATCCAGGAAAATTAAAACTAATTCTATCAGGATTTCACGAAGGAGCCTTGGCGGCTAGGGCCTGCTTTAAATTAGCTAGACCAAACGAAAAATATAGATTTGAATTTACTACTACATCTTCAAATTTATTAAAAAGACTTGGTAAAAAGGAGTGATAGAACTTTTTTCAGCAAATACACCAAATGGAAAAAAAATTAGTATTATGTTGGAAGAGATTGGTTATGAATATAAAATTACTAAAATAGATCTAAATAAAGATGAACAATTTAATCCTGATTTTAAAAAGATAAGTCCATTAGGTAAAATTCCAGTAATTATTGATCATAAAAATAACCACACTATATTTGAGTCAGGTGCTATTCTAATCTATTTAGCAGAACAAAGTGGAATGTTTTACGATAAAAAAAATCGATTAGAAATAAATCAATGGCTTATGGCTCAGATGGGGTATGTAGGACCAATGTTAGGTCAACATCATCAGTTTCATCATTATAATCCTGGTAAAAGTAAATTTGGAGAGGAAAGATATTTCAAAATTTCTAAAAGAATTTATAGAGAACTCGATGAAAGATTATCAGAATCAAAATTTTTATCAGGAAATGATTATACTATTGCTGACATAGGGACTTTTCCATGGATAGCTAGACATGAATGGCATGATGTTGGTTTAGCTAAACATAAACATCTTACAAGATGGTATAATAATATCTCAGAAAGGGATGCAGTAAAAAAAGGTTTTGCTTTTATGGATAAAAACGAAGTGATTCCTAAAGCCTAATCATCAGCGTAAACTTTTTCTTCTTTTTCATGTTTTTCTTGAGCAGCTATGCAAAGTTCTGCTACAGGTCTTGCCATCAGTCTTTTCAAACCTATTGGTTCAGCTGTTTCAGCACAAAATCCATAAGTCTTATCCTTTACTCTTAAAAGAGCTTTGTCAATTTTAGAAATTAATTTTATTTGTCTATTAATTGCTTTCATTTCTACAGCTTTATCCGTGTAGGAACTTGCTTGATCTACAATGTCAGCTGAGACGCTATTATCATCCATAGACCCATGATATAAAGCTTCATTGTTTGCTTTTACTAATTCTTTTTTCCAATTTAAGAGTTTAGTTTTAAAAAATGATAAATGCTTATCACACATATATTTTTCAGTATCTTTTGGAATATAGTTTTTGGAAATCTTAATTAATCCTTTAGTATTTGTCCCTGCCGCACTCACTTTTTTTACTAATGATTTAGTATTTGTTCTTTTTACAATAGTTTTTTTTTTTGTTTTTTTTGGAGATTTTTGGCATAAATATAAATTTTAGTGTGGGAAGTATATTCAGCAATTAATACGTGTCAAGCAAGCTTAATTAATATAAAATCAAGCTAATGACTTTCAATAAAATTAATACGAAAAATATATTTTATACTTTTATTATATTACACCTTATTTTGTGGACTTTGATTCCATCATTAACTAATAATAATTTACCGCTGGATACAATTGAGGCTTTAGCATGGGGAAGTAATCTTGATTGGGGTTTTAATAAACATCCACCAGCAAGCGCTTTTTTTTTAGAAATATTCTATCAAATATTTGGACCTCAAGATTGGGCTTATTATTTGTTAAGCCAAATTTTCGTTACAATTAGTTTTTATTATGTATTCAAATTTGCTTCTGAAATCTTAAGAAATGTTAAATTAAGCTTAATTTCTGTATTATTAATTGAATCTATTTATTTTTATAATTTTACCACTCCAGAATTTAACGTAAATATTTGCCAATTACCTTTTTGGTCTCTAGTGATTTATCATTCTTGGAAGATTTATGAAAAGAAAGAAATTAAATTTTTAGATTGTTTCATGGTTGGATTATTTGCTGCCATAGGTTTTTTATCAAAATACTTATTCATTTACCTACTAGTGTCCATAAGTTTACTTTTTATTTATTTAATATTTATTAAAAAGATCAATAAATTTAATTTTAAATACTTAATTACCCTAGAAGTTTTTTTTGTTTTATTAATCCCTCATCTTATTTGGTTATTTAACAATGATTTTATCACTATTTTTTATGGTCTTAAAAGAACCGGTTTAGAAGAGTCAGAAATTTTAGATCATCTTAACTATCCAATCACATTTTTATTTAAGCAATTTGGAATATTAATCCCTTTTTTCTTTTTAATTTGGTTATTAATAAAAAAAATTAAATTTAAAATAGATAATAAAGATAAAAAATTAATTTTTTTGATTTTTATTAATTTTTTACCTATTTTTTTAATTTTGATCACTTCGATTATTACTGGATCTAAAATCAGAACTATGTGGATGACACCTTTTTATCTATTTTTTGGAGTATTTTTTATTTATTTATTTCAACATCAAATAAACTTAAAGAAAATAAATTCATTTTTATATGGATTTATGTTTCTGTTTTTATTATCTCCAATTCTTTATTCATATATTTCAATTACTCAAATAGACAAAAGAACAGATTATCCTGGAAAAGAAATCGCAGCCAAAGTCCAGTATACTTGGGATTTAGATTTTGATAAAGAAATTGAATTTGTAACAGGTGATGAGTGGAAAGCTGGAAATCTTTCTTATCACATAAAATCCAGACCTAAATGGGAAGGACAAACTAATAAAGAAATATTAAATAATTCTTCCCAATTTATTTGCATAGATGAAGTGTGTATAGGAAGGTATTAATATATTAAACTTGATTCATGAAAATTAAAATTTTAATTCCTGTATATAATGATTGGCAATCTGTCTCTAAATTAATAGAAGAAATTAATGCACTTTCAATAAGTCAGGAATTTCAAATTTCAATAATAATAGTTGATGATGCATCAACTCATGATCGTAAAGATGAAAATAAAACTTTAGAAAATATTTATTCAATTAAAATTTTATGTATGAAAGTTAATCAGGGTCATGCCAGGTGTATTGCCACTGGATTAAAATATATTTATGAAAAAGAAAAATTTGATTATGTTATTCCAATGGATGGAGATGGAGAAGATAGACCTCAAGAAATTAAAGAGTTCTTAACTCAAATCAAAAATTCAAATGGTAAGTCTATAGTTGGAGAAAGAATAAAAAGATCAGAAAATTTAATATTTAGAATTTGTTACCAGCTGCATAAATTAATAACTTTAACTTTTACTGGCAAGTTTATTAAATTTGGAAACTTTTCTTGTTTAACAAAAAATACTGTTGAAAAAATGATTAATGAAAAAGCTACATGGAATAGTTTCTCGGGCTCCCTGAGTAAAATAGAAAAAGATTTATTTTCAGTACCTTCTATAAGAGGCACAAGATATTTTGGTCCTTCTAAAATGAGTTTTTTTAACTTATTAAAACACTCTTTATCTATTATGAGTGTTTTTAGAACCTCAGTTTTAATTCGCTCAACTTTATTTATTATTTTGTATATTTTATTAATTAAAAGTTACGCTTCTTTAATTACTTCAATACCATTAATACTTTTACTATTTATGATTTACTCAATCTCAAGTTTGGCATTAAGAGAAAATATCGATGAATTTAATAATTCCTTAAAGAATATTGAGGATATTAAGAAAGTTAAATAGCTTTTATTTTAGGCAAACAATAAAAATCAGCAGTGTCTATCTTGGAAGAGTATTGTCTTCGCATATTCCATTTTTTTTGCACCCCTGCACTTGCTAAACTTAAGGTTGATCGTCCATATCTATAATTAGTTTTATCAATTGATCTCATTAAAATATTTATTTTTTCATCTTTTTCTGATGAAAATAAATTTTTTCTTTTATTATCACTACGTAATCCTATAAGCATGACGCCTGCTTTTTGATAATGATATCCATTTTTGAAAATACTTTCTAAAATTGAAATTGCAGTTTTAACAGTTTCAATACTATTGTTTGTTGCAATTGGAAAATCAATTGTTTTTGAATTTGAGTAATAACCATAATCTTTTTGAAAAGGACTAGTTCTAACAAAAACTGTAATTGATTTTGCAACTAAAGACTCTGATCTAATCTTTTCAGATGCATTTAAACAATAGTTTGCAACTGCCTCTTTTAATTCTTGAAATTTTTTAATTTTTTTTCCAAACGATCTTGATACAACACAACTTTTTCTTTTTGTCTGTGTTGTTTCTAAATTAATACAAGGAATTCCTCTAAGTTCCATTGCAGTTCTTGAGCTTAAAACATTAGAACATTTCTTAATCCAGGTATTAGATTTATTTTTAAGTTGTTTTGCATTATAAATTCCATTTTTTTGATAAAATTTTGTAAGTTGTCTTCCAACACCCCATACATCATTAATTTCAACTTTTTCTAAAATAGGATCTAAATTTTCTATACCAATTAAACTAACAATCCCTGATTGTTTCTTTTTTGCAATATGATTTGCAATCTTACTCAAAGTTTTAGTTTTTGCGATACCGATGCTAGTTGGAATACCAGTCCATTGTAAAACTGTTTCTCTAATTTCTTTTCCAACTTTTTCAACTTCTGAGTCTGGAAAATTAGATAAATCTATAAACGCTTCATCAATTGAATAAACTTCAATTTCTGTATTAAATCTTTTAAGTGTTCTCATTACTCTTCTAGATAAATCTCCATATAAAGAATAATTTGAAGAAAAAACTTCAACCTCATTTTTAATAATAATATTTTTTGCTTTAAAGTAAGGTTCACCCATTTTAATTCCTAAAGCTTTTGCCTCATTAGATCTAGAGATAATACAGCCATCATTATTTGATAAAACAACTACAGGTTTTTTTCTTATTTTAGGATTAAATAATCTTTCACAGGAAACATAAAAAGAATTACAATCAATTAAAGCTAATTTTCTAGTACGTTGAATGGATGACATAAGTTACAACTCCCCAAATGAAAATATCTTGTTCTTCATTTATTAAAATTCTACTGGAAAAATCTTTAGAGCCTGATGTTAAAAATTTTTTATCTTTTTCTTGAACTAGTGTTTTAACCACAAGTTCATCATGAACATTCGCAATAACTGTTGAAAAATTTTTTGGTTTTAAACTTTTATCGACAACTAATAAATCTCCATCATTAATACCAACATCTATCATTGATTTTCCTTGCACCCTGATAATAAATGTGGCTGGAACATTTTTGATTAAATGCATATTTAAATCAATATCTTCTTCAATATAATCAGTGGCAGGTGACGGGAAACCAGCACCAGCTTTATGTAGATAATAAGGGACAGTTAATTTCATGTTCTTGTTTTGTTCTTATTTATAGACTATTTATACAATACACGCAAGAGGTTGTATTTTGAGTCTGTAACTGAATCAAAAGTGAATCAAAAGGTGAACATCAAAACTATATTTTGTATGCTTGTGGATAACTTAAACCAGAGATAGTTTAAATTTTGTCTTATTATTAAAAATTTAGAATGAAAAAATTAAAATGTCATTGTGGAGAAGTAGAAATTCAAATTAATTTAAAAAAAAATATAGATAAAATAATGAGATGCAATTGTTCAATATGTAAAAGAAAAGGAACTATGACTACAACAATTAATAAAGAAGATTTAAAAATTATTAAAGGAGAAAATAAAATAAAGACTTATCAATTCAATACTAATGTTGCCAAGCATCACTTCTGTTCAAAATGTGGAATTCACACTCACAATTTAAGAAGAAGTGATCCAAATACTTTTGGTATAAATTTAGGGTGCATTGATGAGATAAAGCCAAATGAATTATTTGAATTAAAGACCTTTATCAACGATGGTCAAAATCATATAAAAGACAGGAAATAAAATGAAAAAATTAACATGCCATTGTGGAGCTGTGAAAGGAGAAGTAAATGTTTCTGAAAAAGGATTTGAAAAAGTTATGCGTTGTAACTGTTCTATTTGCAAAAGAAAAGGATATATTATAGGAGTTGTTGGATCAGACGATTTTAAAATAACAAAAGGTGAAGATTTTTTAAAACTTTACCAATTCAAAACAAAAACTGCTCAACATTATTTTTGTAAAGTATGTGGTATTCATACTCATAATAGACCAAGAATTAATCCAAAGATATTTGGTATTAATATTGCTTGCGTGGACGGAATTAATCCATTTGAAATAAAGGATGTTCCTGTCAATGATGGTCAAAATCACCCTCTTGATAAAAAATAATTTTTTATGGAACATATTAAAGATTGTTTTTCTAAAGTAAAAAAAGACTGTTTTAGATTTATTAAGTCTCAAGAAACAAAAAAAGATAGATTTAAAAATAAAGAAAAGATGATTAAATCTTTTCTAATTCCAGTAAGTTTCTGGATTTCAAAAAAAACCAATAGAAAAAGAACAATAATTATTGGTTTAGCTGGAGGACAAGGTTCAGGAAAAACAACAATTTCATCAATTATAACTTTGATATTAAAGAAATATTTTAAATTAAATGTTTTTAAGGTTTCAATTGATGATTTTTACAAAACAAGAAAAGATAGAAGAATTCTATCAAATACAAAACATCCATTGTTGATGACTAGAGGTGTTCCTGGTACTCATGATATTGATTTAATGTTAAGATTTTTCACAAAAGTTAAATCAAAAAATTTTAAAAAAATAGAGATTCCAAAATTTAATAAAGCTATAGATGATCGTTATAAAAAAAATTTTTGGTACAAACTCAAATCTAAACCAGATGTTGTAATTTTTGAAGGTTGGTGTGTCGGCGCTAAAGCTCAAACAATTAACCAGTTAAAAAAACCAGTTAATTCACTTGAAAGAATTTATGATCAACGTATTAAATGGAGATCATATGTTAACAATCAATTGAAAAAAAAATATAATATATTATTTAAACAGTTAGATGGGTTATTATATTTAAAAGCTAAAAATTTTAATTTGTTGAAAAAATGGAGATTGAAACAAGAAAGAAAACTTTGGGCTAAAACAAAAAATAAGAGAAATTTAAAGATTATGAGTAGTGGAGATTTATTAAATTTTATGCAAACTTATCAAAGAATTACTCAACAAATGTTTAAAGATGCTACAAAAAGCTCATCTGTAATAATGAATTTAAATAGTAAACATCAAATTCAACATATAAAATTTAAAAGATGATAAAAAAGATATTTTTATTTGTATTAATAATTTTAATTAATCAAACTGCATATGCAGTTACTTTATCGGAGTCATTACTTCTGGCATATAAAAATAATCCAGAATTAAATGCTGAAAGGGAAAATATTAAAGTTTCCAAAGAAGATTTGAAAATATCAAAAAGTGAATTTTTACCAACTATTACTCTGTCAGGCTCAAAAAGCCAAGAAACTACAAATAAACTCACCGATAGAAATGGATCAAATTCTTCTATTACTGATGTAGATCCAGAAACTCAATCGATTGATATTGAACAAAAAATATTTCAGGGCTTTTCTGGTGTTGCGAGTATTAAAAAAAGTCAAATTGGATTAAATTTGGCTGAAGCCAAACTTTTAAAAGTTGAGCAAGATATTCTATATAAAGCAGTAGAAGCTTATTCAGGACTTTTATTTTCAAATGAAAAACTGATAATTAATCAAGACAATGTTAATTTATTAGAACGTCAAGTAGAGGCAGACCAAGCAAGACTAGAAAGAGGCCAAATTACACTAGCAGATTTAGCACAATCAGAATCTTCATTAGCTGGAGCACAAGCAAAACTTATAAAAGCAAGGAACGATTTAGTTACTGCTAAATTGACTTATGAAAAAATAATTGGCCCAATAAATGATTTTAAAACTTTGGACAAAAATATAGATTTAGATTTTGAAATTCCTTTAGACTTAAATGAATCCATTAAAATTTCTAAAATTAATAATCCTGATTTAATTATATCAAAACTAGAATTTGAACAATCAGAAAAAGATATGATAATTGCAAGATCAGATCTTTCTCCTTCAGCAACTTTATCTTTTAATAGTTCAAGAACTGATGATTTAAGTTCAACTTTTAACGAAAGAGATAAAGAAATTTTAAAAGCAACTATTTCTTGGCCAATTTTTAAAGGTGGAAAAAATACTGCCTCATTGAATAAAAGTAAAAACTTAAGAAATAGAAAAAAATTATTATTTGATAATGCTATAAAAAATAATGAAACAAATGTTGCTAGTGCTTGGTCAAGTTTACAATCTTCAGAAAGTTTATTAAATTCAGTTAAGTCTCAGGTTAAGGCTGCAGAAATAGCAAACGAGGGAATTATCGTAGAGTATGAGTCGGGTCTCGGAAGATCAACTCTTGATATTATTCAGTCCAATTCATTATTATTAAATGCACAGCTTTCATTGGCTGATTCTGAAAAAAATTATATTCTTGCGCAATTTAACCTTTTAAAGTCTATTGGGTTGCTTAATAATGAGCACTTAAAAATAAGGTAATTATTGAGTTTTTGGCCGAAAATAAATTAATCTTGCTAATGAGAACAAAATGTGTACATTTATTTTATGATTCGATTGTTAAAAAAAAGAAAAAAAGAGGCAAAAAATGACAAAAAATAACCTAAAAGTAGTTAAATCTACAAAAGACCAAGAATTGGAAAACAAAGAAAAAAATAAAGCTTTAGAAGCAGCAATAAGTCAAATTACAGATAATTTTGGAAAAGGCTCTGTAATGAAGCTTGGCCAAAAAAGAGCTATGGATATCGAGTCGGTATCTACAGGATCTTTAAGTTTGGATTTGGCTTTAGGAATAGGTGGTTTACCTAAAGGAAGAATTGTTGAAGTTTATGGACCAGAGTCTTCTGGAAAAACAACATTAGCATTACAAGTTGTTGCTGAAGCTCAAAAAGCAGGCGGTATTTGTGCATTTGTAGATGCTGAACACGCTTTAGACCCAGTTTATGCAAAAAAATTAGGAGTAAATACAGAAGAGCTTTTAATTTCACAACCAGATGCTGGTGAGCAAGCGTTAGAAATAGCTGATACGCTAGTAAAATCAGGCTCTATTTCAGTTATTGTAATTGACTCTGTTGCGGCTTTAACTCCCAAAGCTGAAATTGAAGGTGAAATGGGTGATCACCACGTTGGTCTTCAGTCAAGATTAATGAGTCAGGCTTTAAGAAAATTAACAAGCTCAATATCAAACACAAATACAATGATGATTTTCATTAACCAAATTAGAATGAAGATTGGAGTTATGTTTGGAAGTCCTGAGACAACATCAGGTGGAAATGCACTTAAGTTTTATTCGTCAGTGAGAATGGATATTAGAAGAATAGGTGCCATCAAAGATAAAGATGAAATTATTGGAAACACTACAAGAGTGAAAGTAGTTAAGAATAAAGTTGCACCACCATTTAAAGTTGTTGAATTTGACTTGATGTATGGAAGAGGAATTAGCAAAATGGGTGAACTAGTCGACCTGGGTGCTAAAGCTGATATTATTGAAAAATCAGGAGCATGGTATGCTTATAAGGGTGAAAAAATTGGACAAGGTAGAGAGAATGCAAAAACTTATCTTGCTCAAAACCCTAAAGTTGCAGCAGAAATAGAAATGGCAATTAGAGAAAAAGCTGGTGTGATTTCAAAGAAAATTGAAGGAAATCCATTAAGTCCTGAAAAAATTGAAAAAGAGAAGAAAGTAGCCGAAAAAGAAGAAGCTGCTAAAGAATCTACTCCTTCTAAAAAGAACTAAAATTAAAGGTCATCTTTAAATTGTAAAAGGCGCTTATTATAAGCGCCTTTACCCCTTATCGCTATCTAGACATAGAATAAAAAAGCTGTATTTTAAAAATATGGCTCAAAAATCGCTAAATCAAATAAGAGAAACATTCTTAAAATATTTTGAAAAGAATGATCATAAGATAGTTGAGTCTAGTAACTTAGTGCCAAACAATGATCCAACATTGATGTTTGCAAATTCTGGAATGGTCCAGTTTAAAAATGTATTTACAGGTTTAGAAAAAAGAGATTATCAAAGAGCAACTACTTCACAAAAGTGTGTAAGAGCAGGTGGAAAACATAATGATTTAGAAAATGTAGGTTACACACCAAGACACCATACATTTTTTGAAATGTTAGGAAATTTTTCATTTGGTGATTATTTTAAAGAAAAAGCAATTTATTACGCATGGGATTTAATTACAAAAGATTTTGGATTAGATAAAAATAGACTTTATGTGACAGTTTTTCATGAGGATGATGAAGCCTTTAATTTTTGGAAGAAAATTGCGGGTTTTAACGATGATAGAATAATTAGAATTGCAACTTCAGATAATTTTTGGTCGATGGGTGAAACAGGACCATGTGGACCATGCTCGGAAATTTTTTATGATCATGGAGATCATTTAAAAGGTGGATTACCTGGAACAAAAGATGAGGATGGAGATCGATTTATTGAAATTTGGAATTTAGTCTTTATGCAATATGAACAAATATCAAAAGATAAAAGAATTAATCTTCCAAAACCTTCTGTAGATACTGGAATGGGGTTGGAGAGAATTACAGCTTTACTACAAGGTACACACGATAATTATGAAACAGACCACTTCAAGAAATTAATTCAATCAACATCAGATATAGTTAAAAAAAAACCTGATCAAAATAATCTCTCAAGCTTTAGAGTTATTGCAGATCATTTAAGAGCTAGCACATTTTTAATTGCTGAGGGAGTTTTACCATCAAATGAAGGAAGAGGTTATGTCTTAAGAAGAATTATGAGAAGAGGAATGAGGCACTCTCATTTACTTGGATCAAAAGAGCCAGTTTTTTATAATTTATTTGAAACCCTAAAAAATGAAATGTCTGGAAATTATCCTGAACTAAAAAGAGCGGAGTCATTAATTAGAGAAACTTTAAAAATGGAGGAAGAAAAATTTTTAGTATTATTAGATCGAGGTATTAAAATATTAAATGATGAAATATCTAAAATAGACAAGATGCTTCCAGGAGATGTCGCTTTTAAGTTATATGATACTTATGGATTTCCACTAGACTTAACAGAAGATATTTTAAGAAACAAATCTTTATCAATAGATATTACAAAATTTAAATCATTAATGAAAGAGAGTAGGGAGCTTGCAAAAAAAAATTGGAAGGGTTCTGGAGACGCGGCTGTTGAAGATATTTGGTTTGGTATAAGAGATAAATTAGGTGTTACTGAATTTTTGGGTTACGAAACTAATCAGGCTGAAGGTACAATTTTATCTTTATTGAAAAATAATAAAGAAGTTAAAGAATTAAAAACAAACGATGAAGGTATGATTATCACTAATCAAACACCTTTTTATGGTGAATCAGGAGGTCAGGTAGGTGATACTGGAGAAATGAATGCTGGAGATTTCAAATTTAGAGTTACTGATGTGCAAAAAAAATTAGGAGATCTATTTGTTCATTATGGAAAGGTTGAAAGTGGAAATATAAGCTTAAAAGATACCGTTGAAATGAAAGTAGACAATGAAAGAAGAGATAATGTAAGAGCATATCATTCTGCAACTCACTTACTTCATGAGTCTTTGAGAAGAGTTTTGGGTACGCATGTAACTCAAAAAGGGTCTTTAGTAGCGCCAGATAGATTAAGATTTGATTTTAGCCATATGAAACCAATTTCAAATGATGAAATTAATAAAATAGAAATATTTGTTAATAAAATGGTTGAAACTAAATCTGACGTCAGAACTAGATTAATGACGCCTAAAGAAGCAGTAGATAACGGTGCTTTAGCACTTTTTGGAGAAAAATATGGTGATGAAGTAAGAGTTTTATCTATGGGTGAAGAGGGAAGTAAATATTTTTCAACTGAGCTTTGCGGAGGAACTCATGTAAGAAATACTGGTGATATAGGAAAATTTAAGATTATAAGTCAATCATCTATAGCAGCTGGTGTAAGGAGAATCGAGGCACTTAGAGACAAACAATTAAATGAGTATTTATCAAAAAAAGAAAAATTATCAGATTTAACCACTCAGCAGGATGAAGAGACAATAAAAGATCTTACGGAAAAAATTATAAAACTTGGTGGAAAACCAAATTTAAGTAACGAAAATCAGAGAGATACTATTAAGAATCTAAATAAACTATATGAGCAATTATTAGTAAAAAGTGTTTTAAGTGATAAATCCAAAAATATTATAAAAGATGAAAAAATAAATAATATTACAATTAGATTACAAACAGTAACAGATTTGCCATCAAAAGATTTAAGAAAATTAGTTGATGATGGTAAAAAAGAAATTAAAGAGGGAATAATTATAATTTTTGCTAAAAAAGATGGAAAAATAGGTTTAGCAGTTGGAGTTACTAATAAACTGACTGAGAAATATGATGCAGTAAAATTTGTTAAAATAGGTTCAGAAATTATTGGTGGAAAAGGTGGTGGAGGAAGATCTGATTTTGCTCAAGCTGGAGGAATGCTAGAAAATAAGATTGAAGATGCATTTAATAAATTAAAATCTTTAATTTAATTTATTTTTTAGATTTCCATCTATTTCATTAAGAAATTCTTTAGTTGTTAAATATTTTGTTTCAGGACCAACCAAAATAGCCAAATCTTTTGTCATTAAACCTTTTTCAACAGTTTCAATACAAGTTTTTTCTAAAGTTTTTACAAATTTTTTCAAATCCTCGTTCCCGTCTAATTTTCCTCTATGATAAAGCCCTCGTGCCCATGCAAAAATAGATGCTATAGGATTAGTTGAAGTTTCTTTGCCTTGTTGATGAAGTCTGTAGTGTCTAGTGACAGTACCGTGCGCTGCTTCTGCTTCCATGGTTTTACCATCAGGAGTCATTAATACACTCGACATAAGGCCTAACGATCCAAATCCTTGCGCAACAGTATCAGATTGAACATCTCCATCATAATTCTTGCACGCCCAAATATAGTTCCCATCCCATTTCATTGCACAAGCTACCATATCGTCTATTAACCTATGTTCGTAGGTTATTTTTCTTTCTTCAAATTTTTTTTTAAATTCTTTTTCGAAAATTTCTTGAAATAGATCTTTAAATCTACCATCATAATTTTTTAAAATTGTATTTTTTGTTGAAAGATAAACTGGCCATTTTCTATTTAATCCATAATTCATACAAGCTCTTGCAAAATCTTTTATCGATTGATCTAAGTTATACATAGATAACGCAACACCAGGCCCTGGAAAGTTAAAGACCTCGTATTCTTTTTTTTCTTTCCCGTCTTCAGAAATCCATTTAATTTCTAATTTTCCTTTACCAGGCACTTTAAAGTCCGTTGCTCTATATTGATCTCCAAAGGCATGTCTACCGATACAAATAGGATTTTTCCAACTCGGTACTAATTTTGGAATATTTTTACAAAGAATAGGTTCTCGAAAAACTGTTCCTCCTAATATATTTCTTATTGTTCCATTAGGTGATCTCCACATTTTTTTAAGATTAAATTCTTTAACTCTTGCTTCATCAGGAGTTATTGTTGCACATTTTATACCTACACCATTTTTTCTAATTGCTTTTGCAGAACTTATTGTTATTTGATCATCAGTGTCGTCTCTGCTTTTTATACCCAGATCGTAATATTCAATTCCGAGATCTAAATAAGGAAGAATAAGTTTATTCTTAATAAAGTCCCAAATAACTCTCGTCATTTCATCGCCATCTAGCTCGACTATGGGGTTTTTAACCTTAATTTTGCTCATATTTAATTATATCTTATTAATTGAATTTTGAAGTTTTATATACATATTAAGGTCAAATTATCAAATAAAGGATTATGTTAAATAAAGTTTTTCCGAAAATACATAATGAGGGATACAAGTTTTTAGTCATTTTTGGCTTAGCTACTTTAATTTTAAACTTTCTAAATGGTTTTTTAGGATTTGTAGGACTTGTTTTAACTATTTGGGTTTATTATTTTTTTAGAGACCCAGAAAGAGTTTCTATTGAAGATAATAATTATTTAACAAGCCCTGCAGATGGTGAAGTATTAATGGTACATGAAATTGATGGTCCAAAAGAACTAAATTTAGAAAATAAAAAATTTACCAAGATAAGTATATTTATGAATGTGTTTGATTGTCATGTTAATAGATCGCCTTGCGAAGGAAAAATTTCTGAAATACTTTATAAACCTGGAAAATTTTTAAATGCATCACTTGATAAAGCTAGCGAGGATAATGAAAGAAACTATTATAAAATAATAAATAATCATAATGAAGATATAATTGTTGTGCAGATAGCAGGCTTGATTGCAAGAAGAATTGTTTGTGAGGTAGATAAAGATAAACAATTAACACAAGGTGAAAGATTAGGAATGATTAGGTTTGGTAGCAGAGCAGATATTTATTTTGAAAATTATAAACCTCTAGTTAAAGTTGGACAAAAAACAATAGCAGGAGAAACTTTACTAGCAAAAAGATAGTTTATGGAACGACCAAAAAATAATTTTAAAATTGTTTCAGAAAAAAAAGCAAGAATGATTCTTCCTAATGCAATTACATTAATAGGAATTTGTATTGGTTTGACTTCTATCAAATTTGCTCTAGATGGAAAATTTGCCCTTGCAATTATTGGAATATTATTTGCCGGCTTGATGGATGGACTAGATGGTCGAATAGCCAGACTTATTAAAGGAACATCTAAAATGGGTAAAGAATTAGACTCTTTGGGTGATGTAATTAGTTTTGGTGTAGCACCAGCCTTTATAATGTATTTTTGGAATTTACAATATCAAGAAAAGTTAGGATGGTTTGTTTGCTTAATTTATGTTGTTTGTATTGCCCTAAGACTTGCTAGATTTAATATTAATTCAGAGGAAGAGCCATCTTGGAAAGATAATTTTTTTGAAGGTATACCATCTCCTGCTGGGGGAATTCTTGTTCTGATGCCTTTAGTATTAAGCTTTAGTGGAATTGGAGAATTATTTTTTACAATTAATTATGATTTATTAGTTCCAATTAACTTTGTTGTAGTATCAATATTCTTGATAAGCACGTTTCCAACATATTCATTTAAAAGAATAGTCATTCCGAGACCAATGACTAAATTTTTATTATTTGGAATGGTAATATTTTTTGGTGCGTTATTAGTATATACGTTCAAAATTTTATTAATTAGTACTTTTATTTATATTCTTTTAATACCTATAAGTTATTTTCATTATAAAAAGATTATTAAAGATAAAAATATTATTTTAAATAAAAATGAAAGTGATGATTTAGAAGATATATTGTAAAATGAAAAAAAATGTAATTGTTTCATTAGCTGATTCAAATTATTTTGAGTTACTCAATGAATTAATTGACTCAATCAAACAGTTTCAAGAAAGTAAAGACGTAGCCATATGTATTTTAGATGCTGGACTTTCGAAAGAGCAAATAACAAAACTATCAAAAAAAGTTGATGAAATAAAAACAGCTGAATGGGATATTCAAGTTTCCCAAAAAAAAGTTAAGGGACAAGAATGGCTGAAAAGTCAAGTATCAAGAGCTTTTTTACCGAAATATTTTCCTAACTACGAAAAATATTTATGGATTGATTGTGATGCTTGGGTTAACGATTGGAATTCTGTTGAATTATATTTTAAAGCTTGTGATGATGGAAAATTAGGAATCACTCAAACTTTAGGTCCTGGATATAAAATAATGTCTAAAGTTAATTGGCTATTTGGAAAAATTGCGATCATAAAATCTCAAAATTTTAAACATGCAGTAAAATCAAAAATAGGCTTATCTAAAGCAAGAAAATTAGCTTTTGCACCTCATATTAATATAGGAGTTTTTTCCTTAGAAAAAAATTCTCCAGGTTGGACATCATGGCAAAAAAATCTTAAAGAAACTTTGAAAGAAGGAAATATTTTTGGCTCTGAAGGTTTAGCTATTAATATGTCAGTGTACATTGATGATCTTGAGACAGAATTTTTACCATTAAATTGTAATTGGATTGCTAGTAATTTACTTCCTAAATTTGATGAAAATAAAAATACATTTGTTGAACCTTATTTGCCAAATTATAAGATAGGAATAATGCATCTAGCTGCTGGAATTTGGGATGGTGATAAAGATATGAGATTAGATAAAGAAGTTAAAATTAAAATAGAGTCTACCAAAAAAAACTTATTATCTAAAAGTCTAAGATATGGTTCGTAATTGAAAAAAAATAAAATCTCAAAAAATTGGATAAATAAACAAAGAAAAGATATTTATGTTAGAAAGTCTAAAATTGATGGATACAGAGCAAGATC
>CACDHZ010000007.1 GCA_902552705.1 uncultured Pelagibacteraceae bacterium | reverse complement strand
AATTAGTGGTGAATTTGATTTAAAATATCAGTGGTCAAGTTGTTCTATTAATACAAAAGCTAATATAGGTTCTAATAATGGAAAAAAATTAGAGACAAATCAAAAAATAAACATTTTTAAAATTAATCAAAACTTAATTAATAAAAAATTAAATTATATAAATACAAAAATAGAAAACATAAGAGTAATTAAAGGAACAAATTTTGACTATTTTTCTGACCAAGGAAAAAAGATTTTTCTCGGCAAAGAATTTATTGTTTCTAAATTATCTGATCGTATGGGAATGAGATTAGAGGGACCAAAGATTGAAAACATTGTAGATACAAATATTAAATCCGAAGGTCTAATAAAAGGTGTAATACAAGTACCAGCCGATGGAAATCCCATAATTATGCTCTCTGATCATGGTACAATTGGTGGATATCCAAAGATAGGAGTAGTAATAAGTGCAGATTACGACAAATTAGTGCAATTAACACCAGGATCAAAAATAAAATTTAAAGAAGTTGATTTAACTAGTGCAGAAACATTATTTAAATTATATGACTTGGAAACTAAAAATTTAATTTCACAAATTTAATGAAAATTATTAGAAAGTTACCTGGTCCATTGTTAATTTTTTTAGGAGCTTTAAGTTTAAGTTTTGGAGGATTGATTGTTAAATCTTTTGAAGGAGCAACATTGTGGCAAATTTTATTTTGGCGATCATTATTTTTCTCTCTTACAGTTTTA
Source organism: uncultured Pelagibacteraceae bacterium (assembly GCA_902552705.1). Taxonomy (GTDB): domain Bacteria; phylum Pseudomonadota; class Alphaproteobacteria; order Pelagibacterales; family Pelagibacteraceae; genus Pelagibacter. Next base: position 39,939 of record CACDHZ010000007.1, on the reverse strand, counting down.
GCTTTTTTGATTATTAGTTATAAAAGAGAAACTTTTAAGTCTTTTTACAAATCAGGTTTACCAGGTTTTATTGGTGGAATAATTTTATCATTTGGTTTCTGTGGATATGTTTTTGCAATGTACAATACTACAGTTGCAAATACAAATTTTATAATTTCATTACAAATACTATTTCTTTCTATTTTTGGATATTTTTTTTTGAAAGAAAAAATTAATCTAACTACATTAATTTCTATTATTCTAGCCATGACAGGTGTTTTATTAATGGTCGGTAATTCTTTAACACCAGGGGAATTTTCTGGAAACTTAGCTGCTTTTACGATGCCAATCACTTTTGCTGTGTTAATAATGATTGTTAGAAAATTTCCAACGGTGGATATGGTTCCTGCACAGTTTGTAGCGGGGATTAGTTCTTGTTTGATAGGCTTCTTACTTTCATCTTCGATAATGATTTCACCTAATGATATTTTTCTTGGTTTTTTAGCAGGATTTTTTCAGGTAGGTTTTGGTTTTATATTCATAACTATAGGTGCAAGAACTACGCCTTCAGCTATGGTTGGAATAATAATGTTATCCGAATCTGTTTTAGGACCAATTTGGGCATTTCTTTTTGTAAGTGAAAGACCTTCAATGTTTGGATTAATTGGAGGTTCAATTATCCTTTTTGCAGTATTATTACAGTTTTACTCACTTTTGAATAAAGCAAAAAAAACTGTTTCTAATTGACTTTTTTAATTACTTGTAAGATTATTCATTAACGGGAGAGACTACATTTAATTGTAGCGCCGAAGGAGCAACTACCCAGGAATCTCTCAGGCAAAAAGGACCGTTACATATTAACTCTGGAAAGAGATTAAATTCTCGCCGAAGGAATAATACTCTCAGGCAAATATACAGATGGGTAAAAAAAAAAAGAGTTAATATGGAAATAAAAAAAACATCTTTATATCAACTGCATTATGAAAATAAGGCAAAGTTTGTTGAATTTGCTGGTTATCAGATGCCAATACAATACTCAGATGGAATTGTTGAAGAGCATAAGTTTACAAGAAATCATTCTGGGATATTTGATGTTTCTCATATGGGTCAATTATTTATTTATGGAAATAATGATTTAGTTGAAGATCTAGAAAAAATTTTTCCTTTGGATTTAAAAAATTTAAAAATTAATCATTCAAAATATAGTTTTTTAATGAATGATGAGGCAGGAATTTATGATGATTTGATAATTACTAAAATTGAAAAAGGTTTTTTAATTATTCTTAATGCTGCTTGTAAAGAAAATGATTTTAAAATTTTAAACAAATTATTAAATAATAAATATAAAATGATTTTAGATGAAAAAAGATCTTTAATTGCCATTCAAGGACCAAAATCAGTAGAGATTTTAAATGATGTTATTAAGGGTGTCGAGGATCTTAACTTTATGACAGGTAATTGGTTTTTATTTAATGAAAAAAAAGTTTATATTACCCGTTCGGGATACACTGGTGAGGATGGATTTGAAATTTCCGTAGACAATGAACTAGCAGATAAATTCACAAGAAATTTAATTGAAAAAGGAGCTAAATTAATTGGACTTGGTGCTAGAGATACTTTGAGATTAGAGGCTGGACTATGTTTGTATGGCCATGAGTTAGATAAAGGCAAGACACCAATTGAAGCTAATCTAAAATGGGCAATTTCAAAAGATAGAATTTCAAAAGGAGATTTTATTGGATCAGATATAATTATTAAACAACTTAATGACGGGGTTCAGAAAGTTAGAGTTGGAATTAAACCAGAAGGAAGAATTATAGCTCGAGAAAAAACTAAAATATTTAATCAGTCAGATCTTCATATTGGAGATATAACTAGTGGAACATTTGGTCCAAGTGTGAATGGACCAGTAGCTATGGGCTATGTTGAAAATGAATTTTCAAAAAAAAATACAAAAGTATTTTTAGAAGTTAGAGGAAAAAAGCATCCAGCGAATATTTGTGGATTGCCGTTTTATAAAAAAAACTATGTGAAAGGAGTAAATTAATGAGTGAAGTAAAATATTCAAAAGAACATGAATGGATAAAATTAGAAGGAGATGTTGCAACGGTTGGTATAACAAAACATGCAACAGAAATGTTAGGTGATATAGTTTTTACAGAACTTCCAGAAAAAGGTTCTAATGTACAAAAAGATGGAACAGCTGGAGTTGTAGAGTCGACGAAAGCTGCTAGCGATGTATATACACCAGTAAGTGGTGAAGTAGTTGATACAAATCAAGCCATAGTAGATGATCCATCGAAAATTAATGAAGATCCAGAAAACTCAGCATGGTTTTTTAAGCTTAAAATAAAAGATCCATCTGAAATGGATTCACTAATGAATAAAGACGATTACGATAAATTTGCAAAGGAGACATCAGCATAATGTTACCAAATTCAGAAAAAGATTTTTTAAAGAGACACATTGGACCTTCTAAAGAGGATCAATCAAAAATGTTAAAAGAATTAAACTATCAATCACTGAATGATTTAATAGACAATACTGTTCCAGAAAAAATTAAATTCAAAGGTGAATTAAATATTGGTGAGTCGAATTCAGAATATGAGGCATTAAGAAAATTAAGAGTGATTTCAAAAAAAAATCAAGTTTACTCAAATTTTATTGGTATGGGTTATTATGGAACCTACACACCATATGTAATTCTAAGAAATATATTAGAAAACCCAGGTTGGTATACTTCATACACGCCTTATCAGCCAGAGGTAGCTCAAGGAAGACTTGAAATGTTATTAAACTTTCAACAAATGATTGTTGACTTTACAGGAATGGACATTGCTAATGCTTCTTTATTAGATGAGGGTACAGCAGCAGCAGAGGCCATGGGTCTTAGTCATAGATTAAATAAAAAAGATAGTAATTTAGTTTTTGTATCTGAGGATTGTCATCCTCAAACAATAAATGTAATTCAAACAAGAGCTGAACCAATGGGTTTAAAAGTTTTAGTTGGTAAAGAAGATGAAGTTTTAGACAAATTAAAAGAGGATTTAGTTTGTGGAATTTTACAATATCCCGGAACTTTAGGAGATATTAAAGACCCGAGCGAAGCAATTAGCAAAATTCATAGAAAGAATGGAAAGGCTGTATTAGCATGTGATCTATTAGCTTTAGCAAAATTGAAAACACCAAGAGAACTTGGTGCTGATATAGCAGTGGGAAGCTCTCAAAGATTTGGTATTCCTATGGGATATGGAGGTCCACACGCAGCCTTTTTTGCAACTAAGGATGAATATAAAAGATCAATGCCAGGAAGAATTGTTGGAGTGTCAGTTGATAGACATGGTAATAAAGCATATAGATTATCTTTACAAACTAGAGAACAACATATCAGAAGAGATAAGGCGACAAGTAATATTTGTACAGCTCAAGCTTTATTAGCAATTGTCTCAGCAGCATATGCTATTTACCATGGTCCAGATGGAATTAGAAATATTTCTGAAAGAGTTTCTCAATTAGCAAAAAGTTTTGCCGATAAAATAAAACAGTCTGGATATGAACTTTATTCTAATTATTTTTTTGATACTGTTACAATTATTACCAAAGAAAAGACTGATCAAATTTATAAGAATGCTTTAAATCAAAAAGTTAATATAAGAAAAGTTAATTCAGAAATGCTTGCTGTTTCTTTTGATGAAAGAAAAAATGTTTATAGAGTAAATCAATTATTAAAAATTTTTAATGCAGCAGAATCAATCAAAAAAGAAGATCCATCAGTAAATTTACCAAATCTTCCTAAAAATTTATTAAGAACCTCAAAATATTTAGAACATCCAGTTTTCAACTCGTATCATTCAGAAACTGAAATGCTTAGATATCTTAAAAGGTTAGAGGACAAGGATATAGCGCTAAATAGAACTATGATAGCACTTGGTTCGTGTACAATGAAGCTAAATGCTGCTGCTGAAATGATTCCAATTTCTTGGAAAGAATTTGCTGAACCTCATCCATTTGTTCCAATAGAACAAATGGAAGGGTTTCGAGATCTATTTACTGATCTAAAAAATTGGTTGCGATCCATAACCGGTTTTTCAGGTGTTTCTCTACAACCTAACGCAGGTGCTCAAGGTGAATATGCAGGTTTGATGGTTATAAGAAAGTATCACTTAGACAGGGGTGAGGCTAATCGTAATATATGTTTAATTCCAAGTTCAGCACATGGTACTAATCCAGCAAGTGCACAAATGGTTGGAATGAAAGTGGTTGTTGTAAGTTGTGATAAAGAGGGGAATGTTGATTTTGATGACTTAAAGAAAAAAGCAGAGCAACATTCTGAAAACCTTGGAGCATTAATGGTAACTTATCCATCTACTCATGGAGTATTTGAGGAAAAAATAACTGATATTTGTGAATTAGTTCATAAACATGGTGGACAGGTATATATGGATGGGGCAAATTTAAACGCCTTAGTTGGAGTTGCAAAGCCTGGAAATTTTGGACCTGACGTTTGTCATATTAATTTGCATAAAACATTTTGTATTCCTCATGGTGGAGGTGGACCTGGAATGGGACCCATTGCCTGTAAAAAACATTTACAAGTTTATCTACCTAACCATCCAGTAATAAAAGATTGTGGACCAACAACTGGAATCGGTGCAGTGTCGGCCGCTCCGTGGGGTAGTTCAAGCATTCTATCAATCTCTTGGATGTACATTAAAATGATGGGATCCACAGGATTAAAGCTTGCTACACAAGTTGCAATATTAAACGCGAATTATATTGCTCATAGATTAAAAGATCATTTTCCGATTTTGTATAAGGGGTCAAACGGCAATGTTGCACACGAATGTATTATTGATATTAGAACAATTAAATCAGAAACAGGTGTAACCGAAGAAGATATTGCAAAAAGATTAATAGATTTTGGATTTCATGCACCAACTATGTCATGGCCTGTAGCTGGAACTATGATGATAGAGCCAACTGAAAGTGAAGGCTTGGCGGAACTTGATAGATTTTGTGACACCTTAATCAAGATTAAACAAGAGATAGATAAGATTAAATCAGGTAAATTTGATAAAGAGGATAATCCAATTAAAAATGCTCCTCATACAGACTCTGAGTTGGCTTCAGATACTTGGGAGCATAAATACACGAGACAAGAAGCAGCTTATCCAGCTAAATTTTTAAAAACAAATAAGTTTTGGCCACCTGTCGCAAGAGTAGACAATGTGTATGGTGATAAGAATATTTTTTGCACGTGTCCAAGCATGGATGAGTTCAAAGAAGATGCAGCATAAAATTTAATGAAAATTGCTGTAGTTGGTTCAGGTATATCAGGTTTAAGTGCAGCTTACTATTTATCAAAAAAACATAAAGTAGATTTATTTGAAAGAGAAGATCATTTTGGAGGACATTCTTATACTATTGATCTCAAACTTGGGTTAAAAAAAGTACCAGTTGATATAGGATTTATTGTCTTTAATTTTAAAACATATCCAAATTTAATAAATTTTTTTGAAGAAAATAAAATTCAAATAGAAAAAAGCGATATGTCTTTTTCCGTGTCAGTAAAAAACACTAATTTTGAGTATTGTGGAAAAGGCTTGAATGGTATTTTTTCAAATAGATTTAATTTATTTAATTTAAAATTTTTGAGAATGTTTTTTGATATTATAAATTTTTACAAAAAGTGTGATAAATTAAATCAATTTGAGGAAGCAGTAACATTAGGGGAATATTTAAATAAAAATAATCTATCAAAAGAATTTATTAATTATCATTTAATACCGATGGTCTCAGCTATTTGGTCGATGCCACCAATGGAATCTAGTAAAATGCCATTAAAATTTTTTTTAAAATTTTTTCAAAATCATGGTTTATTTAAATTAAAAAATAGACCTCAATGGTATACGGTTTCAAACAGAAGTAGAACTTATGTACAAAATATTCTTTCTAAGTTAAGTGGAGAATATTTTAAAAATTATACTATTAAAAAGATTATAAGTAAAAAAACAGGTGTGGATTTATATTATGGGGGTGAAAGTGAATTTTTTAATTATGATAAGGTTATATTAGCTACTCATGCAGATGAAGCTCTTTCAATTATTCAAAATCCATCAGAACAAGAAAAAAATATTCTTTCAAATTTTAGCTATAAGAAAAATTTTGCTTATATACATACAGATGAAAAAGTTATGCCAAAAAATAAAAATGCTTGGTGTTCATGGAATTCATTAATGAGTAATGAGGATATTAAAAAAAATTCAATATCTTATTGGTTGAATTTATTACAAAATTTAAAATGTGAAGAAAACATATTTCTCACCTTAAATCCCTTTTTTCAAATTGATAAATCTAAGATATTAAAAAAAGTTGAATTTACTCATCCATATTTTGATCAGTTTGCATTAGATAATCAAAATAAATTAAAAAATTTACAAAATAAAAGAAATATTCTTTTCTGCGGCAGTTATTTTGGTTACGGATTTCATGAAGATGGAATAAAATCATCTATTGAAATGTTAAAAAACTTAAATGACTAGTTCAATTTATAATGGAACTGTAATTCATAAGAGATTCAAACCTAAAACTCATTTTTTTAAATATAGTGTATTTTCTCTATTGATAGATTTATCTGAATTAGATTATCTAAATAATACCATTAAATTTTTTTCATATAATAAATTTAATTTAGTGAGCTTTTACGAAAAAGATCATGGTAATAGAGATGGCTCATCTTTAATTACTTGGGTAAAAAAAAATTTGAAAGATAACAATATAAATTCTGAAAATATAAAAATAAAGTTGTTATGTTATCCAAGAATTTTTGGGTATGTATTTAATCCTCTAAGTGTATTTTATATTTATGATAATGATGAAAAATTAGTATGTATTTTATACGAGGTAAAAAACACATTTGGAGAACAACATACTTATATATTTAAGGTTAATGACGAAAAAAACCTTTATCAACATAATTGTTCAAAAAAATTTCATGTTTCTCCTTTTATAGAAATGAATTGTAAATATTTTTTTAGACTTCTTAAACCTGGTGAAAAAATTTCTGTAATAATTGATCAGTATCAAACAGATGAAAAAATACTATATGCTTCGCAGGATGGCAAAAGAGTTGACTTTAATTCAAAAGAATTAATTAAATCTTACATAAAACACCCTCTAATGACCTTTAAAATAATTTCAGCGATACATTTTGAAGCGTTTAAATTATGGGTAAAAGGAATTAAATTCATAAAGAAAAAAATCAAAATTAAAAATAATATTACTTTTGAAAATTAATGAATTTAAATAAGATTTCAGACAAAATAGTATTTAGCAATCTAAAAAATATAAAATACGGATATTTAGAAATTACTAAACACAATGGAGAATTATTGAAATTTGGTAATCCAAAGGATCAATTGAAAGCAAATCTTAAAATAAAAAAACCTAACTTTACTTTTAATCTTATAAAAGGAGGGAGTATAGGATTCGCAGAATCTTATATGAAAAATGAATTTGAGACCAAAAATTTATCAGACCTAATAGAAGTTACTGCTAGAAATATAAAACAAATTCATAAATTTTCAGGTTTACTTGATTTACCACTTATTAATTTTTTGAAAAATATTTTTATTAAAAATACAAAAAATAGAAGTAAAGAAAACATAGCTAAGCATTATGATCTAGGAAATGAATTTTTCTCCCTTTGGCTTGACACAACATTAACTTACTCAAGTGCAATTTTTGATGAAAAAAATAAAAATTTATCAGATGCACAAAATAATAAATATCAAAAATTAATTGATTTAATTAAACCCAGTAGTGGTGATAAAGTTTTAGAAATAGGGTGTGGCTGGGGAGGTTTTGCTGAATATCTTGGAAAAAAATATGACGTGAAACTTGATTGTATCACAATCTCAAAAAAACAGTTTGAGTATGCGAAAGAAAGAATTCATAAATGTGGTTTAAATGAAAAAGTCAATATTGAGATTAAAGATTATAGAGATTTAAAAAATAAATATAATTCAATAGCATCAATCGAAATGATTGAAGCAGTAGGTCAAAATTACTTAGAGAGTTATTTTAAAACTATTAAGAATAATTTATCAAAAAATGGTAGAGCAGGAATACAAGCTATTACAATAGATGATGATTTATTTAATAGATATAAAAATAAACAAGATTTTATTCAAAAATATATTTTTCCAGGGGGATTTCTCCCAAATAGAAAAACTATAAATAAATATGTGTCTGAAAATGGATTAACTTTAGATTCTTATGTCTCTTATGCAGATCATTACTCTAATACTTTGTCTATATGGAGAGATGAATTTAATAAAAAATGGGATCAAATCAAAAATCAGGGATTTGACACAACATTTAAAAGAATGTGGGAATTTTACTTATGTTATTGTGAGGCTGGTTTTAAATCAAAAAATATAGATTTAATTCAATTTTCAATTCAAAATAAATAAGAAAATAAAAACTATGAGTGGTATAAAATATTTAGAATCAATTTTATTGATAATTTCATTAATCTTATTTACAAGTTGTTCGAAAAATAATTCTATGAAACCTGAAGATTTTAAAAATAAAGAACCAAGATTAATCATTGAAGAGTATCTTTCTGGTAATGTAAAGGCCTGGGGTGTACTTCAAAATAGATCTGGAAAAGTAACAAGACAATTTTCTGCAGACCTAAATGGAAAATGGGATGGAAAACAATTAATACTTGATGAAAAGTTTAACTGGGATGATGGTGAAATTCAAACTAGACAATGGCAAATAAATAAAATTGATGACAATAACTATGAGGGTACAGCTGGAGATGTTGTTGGAAAAGCAAAAGGCTACTCATATGGACCAGCATTTAAGTTTGAATATGTTCTCTTAGTTCCTGTTAAAGGCAAAGAAATGAAAATTACTTTTGATGACTGGATTTTCAAACAAGATGATCGTGTTGCAATTAATAGAGCAACTATGACTAAGTTTGGTTTTAGAGTTGCAGAATTAACAGTTGTATTTGTGAAAGATTAATCTTTTTTTTGATATTTAGTCATTTTTCCAACTAAACTAAAATACATTTTGCTTGGTATAAAACTTAATATTTTAAGTATAAGTGTTAAAGATTTAGGAAAATGAATTTCAAAATCATTTTTATTAATCAATCCATCATAAATTTTTTCAGCTGCATATTCAGTAGTTTTTAAAAAAGGCATTTTAAAATCATTTTTATCAGTCATTGGAGTTTTAATAAATCCAGGTGAAACTAAACAAATACGTACATTTGATCTCTTAAAATCAAAATATAAACTTTCTGCTAAATTGTTAAGAGCTGATTTTGAGGGCCCATAACCTGTTGAGTTAGGTAAACCTCTATAACCTGCTATTGAAGACACAATAGAAATAGTTCCCATTTTTTTATTTTTAAAGTGTTCTTCTACTGCTTTAATACAATTTAATGTTCCAAAAAAATTTACATTAAAAACATCTTCAATTTGTTCTACATCAATATCTTTTTCTTTTTTAGGATTCCAAGTTCCAGTTGAAAAAAAACATATATCAATATTTTCAAATCTATCTTTAATTTTTTTGAAAACTTCATTACAATTAGATTGGTTAGTTACATCAAGTGGAAAACTCATTATATTTTCATTATTATCTGAAATTTCTTTGAGAAGATTTTCTCTTCTAGCAGAAATTGCGACATTCCAGCCTTTATTTGCAAATTTGATAGCTACAGCTTTACCAATTCCTGTACTTGCACCGGTTATCCAAATAGTTTTTTTATTCATTCTATTGTGATGTATAATACTTAAATGTTAAAAAACAAATTTATTTCATTTATTCTCTTTTTTATCATAACATATTCTGCTTCATTTATTGGTGGTTTAGTATCAATTAATTTAAAAGAACCGTGGTATTCACAATTAGTAAAATCAAATTTCAACCCTCCGGACTGGATTTTTGCTCCAGTTTGGACAACTTTATATTTGATGATGACTTTAGCAATTTGGTTTTTTTGGCACAGCAAAAATAAGGATATAAGTACAATTTATATTTATTTTATTCATATTATTTTTAATACAACTTGGAGTGTAATATTTTTTGGTTTTCATAATATTCTTTTAGCATTAATAAATTTAATAATCTTAATAAGTTTAATTATTATTCTTATTTTTAGATTTAAACGTGTTAATAAAGTTAGTTCATATTTAATGATTCCCTATTTACTTTGGTCTTGCTATGCATTATTTCTCAATTTAAACCTATTTATTTTAAATTAATTATGGATGATGTTGTAATAGTTGGAGGTGGAATAATTGGAACTGCAACTGCTTATTTTTTATCTAAAGAAGGTAGAAAAGTAAAAGTAATTGAAAAAGACCCAACTTATAAAACCGCCTCATTTCCTCTGTCCTTAGGTGGCTTTAGAAGACAATTCTTTCAAACAGAAAATATTTTGTTGGGTAAATTTGCTAGAGAATTTATTTTTCAAATTCCAGAATTACTTAAAACAGAAAAAAATCCTAAACCAACAGCGAGCATGGTAACAAATGGGTATTTACTAATGTTTGGACCTGAGCATGCTGAAGAACAATATAAAGCTTTAGAAAATCATAAAGCTTGCGATGCTGGAACAAAAAATATTAAAGGTTCAGAACTAACAAAGTTTTTCCCTTATATAAATAATGATGGAATAGAAACAGCAACATTCACTGACAATCAAAGTGAGGGATGGATAGATCCTTTTATGTTTCATGGTGCTTTAAAAAGTAAAGCTATAGAACTTGGTGCTGATTTTGTTAAAGGTGAAGTAAAATCTCTAACAGAAATAAAAGCTAAAACCATTATTTCTGCAGCAGGGTGCTGGACTAAGGAACTTTTAGAAGATATTCCAGTTGAACCTCAAAAACACACAGTATTTAGAGTTAAATGTCCAAAACATATTCCCGAGATGCCTCTAACTGGTGATTTAACTTCTGGTGTATATTGGAGACCAGAGGGGAAAGAATATTTAGCTGGATCACCAAAATCTGTTTTTGATGCAAAGGATCTTGAACCAGCATGGAATGATTTTGAAGAATTAGTTTGGCCTGCATTAGCACACAGAATACCAGCAATGGAAGAGCTTAAGTTAACAGGTGGTTGGGCAGGTTATTATGACTGTAATAGGTTAGATAATAATGCTGTTGTCGGAAAACATCCTAAATTTGATAATGTTTATTTAGCAACTGGTTTTACAGGAAGAGGTTTAATGCAAGCTCCAGGAATTGGAAGAGCACTAACAGAATTAATTACAACTGGCGCTTACCAATCTATAGACATATCAAATATGGCTGTTGAGAGAGTTTTAGGTAAAAAGGCTAGACCAGAACCTTACGTGCTCTGATTAAGTCCCACAAAAAGTTTGATATTTTTTGTTAGATTTTGATGGATGCTGATAATTTTCAATGCTTACCTGTTTAGTATAAGGTTTATTCAGGATTTCTAAAATTTTAAAAATTGGTTTGAAGTCATTTTGTTCAGCTGCTTCCAGACTTTCTTCTATTTTATGATTTCTTGGAATTACTAATGGATTAGTGTCCTTCATTAATTTAGAAGATTTTTCTAATGAATTATTATTTTTAAATAATCTTTCTTTCCATCTATTTTTCCAATTAAGGAAATTTTCATCATTAAAAATTTCATCTTTTTTAGGTTCTTGATCCATTAAATGACAAAAAGTGTTTGTATAATCTGCTTTTTTTTCATGCATCCATGTTAATAAATCTAATATCAAAAGTTTATCATTTTTATCCGAACCAAATATTCCCAACTTATTTCTCATCATATTCATCCATTTTTCTTCATATTTTTTTTCAAATAAATTGATTGCTTCAGTAGCTAATTCAATTGATTTATTTTTATTATTATCAATTAATGGTATTAAACATTCAGCAAATCTTGAAAGATTCCATTTTGTAATAATAGGTTGATTGCAATATGCATACCTACCCATCTTATCTATTGAACTAAATACTGTTTTTGGATCATAAATATCCATAAAAGCACAAGGACCATAGTCTATTGTTTCTCCAGAGACTGTCATGTTATCAGTATTCATAACTCCGTGAATAAAACCAACTCGCATCCAGTTTACAACTAAATCACATTGTCTATCAATAAGTTGGTTCAATAAATCTAAAGCTGGATTTTTTGAATCTTTAATTTTTGAATAATGTCTATCAATAGTATAATCAAATAAAATTTTTAGTTCATCTTTATTTTGTCTTGCCGCAACATATTGAAACGTACCAACTCTAATATGACTTGATGCAACTCTTGTAAGTATTGCCCCTTGTAAAATTTTTTCTCTTATTACCTCTTCACCTGTTTTTACCACTGCTAAACTTCTTGTCGTAGGAATATTCAAATAATGCATTGCTTCACTAATTATATATTCTCTTAACATTGGACCTAAAGCAGCACGACCATCACCACTTCTTGAAAATGCAGTTTTACCAGAACCTTTAAATTGAATATCATATTTTTTATTAGATTTTGATACATGTTCTCCTAATAAAACAGCCCTTCCATCACCAAGCATCGTGAAATGGCCAAATTGATGTCCCGCATAAGCTTGAGCAATTGAATTACTTCCCTCAGGTAAAGAATTTCCAGAAAATATTTCGGATAACTCTTTATTTGTTACTTTTGAAAAATCTAAATTTAATTCAGAAGCTAAAATTTTATTTAATAAAACTAATTTAGGATTTTTTACAGGTATTGGATTGATATCTTCTTTAAATGAGCGTGAGAGATCAAAATAAGTATTATTAAAATTCCAGTTTATTTTATTCATAAAAAAAAGCGATTTATAACAATATAAACCGCTTTTTTTTAAATTTAATTTTTATTTTTTCTTGTATTTAGCCGCTTCTTCCGAGCCTCCTGTTGCTGAACCCTTACTATAAGAGTGAGCACCCATTCCAGCTAATTGACCATCTTTTACAATTAAATATTGATTTCTGATTTCTTTACCTTCAAAGAAACATTCTAAAATCTCTCTTACTCCATCTGCATATCTAGCTTGTGCTGATAGCGAAGTTCCTGAGGTATGAGGTGTCATTCCATGATTCGGCATACTTCTCCAAACATGATCATTTGGAGCTGGTTGTGGAAACCAAACATCTCCAGCGTAACCACTTAACTGACCACTTTTAAGAGCTTTAGCTATTGCATCACGATTGCAAATTTTTCCTCTTGCTGTGTTAACAATATATGCACCTTTTTTCATTTTACTGATCATCTTATCATCAAACAAGTTTTCAGTTTCAGGGTGTAGGGGGCAATTAATTGTCACTACATCACAAACTTTTACCATAGACTCTACTGAGTCATGAAATGTAAGATTTAGTTCTTTTTCAACATTCTCTGGTAATTTATGTCTATCAAAATAATGCAAATGTACATCAAAAGGTTTCATTTTTCTTAATGCGTCTAAGCCTATACGACCTGCAGCAACTGTTCCAATGTGCATTCCTTCAACATCATAAGATCTTTGAACTGCATCTGCAATATTCCAACCACCTTCATTTACTATTCTATGTTGATTATGGTAGTCTCTCACCATAGACACAATCATCATCACAATATGTTCTGCAACTGATCTTGAATTACAAAAAGTAACTTCAACCACATCAATTTTATTATCCATAGCAGCTTGTAAGTCAACGTGATCTGAGCCTATTCCAGCAGTTATGGCCATTTTTAAATTTTTAGCTTTAGCAATTCTTTCCTTTGTTAAGTAATAAGGAAAAAATGGTTGAGAAATAACTATGTCAGCATCAACAATATGTTTGTCAGCTACACAACCTTCGCCATCTTTACTATTAGTTACTACCAATTCATGTCCATTACTTTCTAAGAATTTTCTTAATCCAAGTTCTCCTGAGACGCAACCAAGCAATTCACCTGGAGTAAAGTCTCTACCTTTTGGAGAAGGAAGCGTCATGCCATCTGGATATTTTTCCAATTTAGGAAGATCCGATAATGGATAAGTTTTTGGCATACCACCTTTTGGATCATCGTATAAAACACATAATATTTTCATAATTTTCTACCTTTTTGATTTATATTTTTTTCCGGATCTAATCATAAAAATTTAAATTTTTATAGTAAAAAAATATATTAGTTTATGGGGTATCTCTTCCTTAGAACAAATCTATTTAAGATAATACCAAAAATTAAAAGAATAATAGTACCAGTTATAATTGGATTTATTATGTAATCTAAGGAAACACTTCCCATTATCAGTATTATAGGATTTCCACCAGCAGGGGGATGAGTAATATTTAACAAAATCATCAAAAAAACACCTACTCCAACTGCTAAAGGTAAATTAATATATAAAGGTAAGGGTATTATATAAAGGAAAAATAAACCAACTAATGATGTTGTTAAGTGTCCGAAAAAAATATTTTTTGGTTGAGCAAATGGACTTTCTGGATAACCGTAAAGAAGAACCATTGTAGAACCAAATGATGCAATTAAAAAAATTCCGTACTCTGTTTTGTAAGTTAAAAAGGTTAAAATACCAATTGTGATTACTGAGAAAAAGCCTGCAAAAAAAGATTTAATTATAATTTCATTTTTCATTTTTAATTTAATATTTTTGAAAGTGTTTTAAAAGGTAGTAATAAGCATTCTTTTCTAGAAAAATTTTCTTTTTTAAATAATTTTTTAAATATATGCCATTTTTTTGGTAAAATGAATCTATCCACCTTAAAATATTTATCTATTTCTTTAACTAGAAACTTGATATTTAGTAATGACTTATTTGTTGCATATCTTGAAAGTAAACTCACAGATGCTTGACAGTATATACATGATTTAGATTGATAATAAAATTTAATAATTTTTTCATTATTTAACTTTAAATAAATAGTTATTTCATCGCCACATAAAGGATTTTTATGCTTAGCAATATGTGTATGATCTTTTAAAATATTATTATTATCAGTATTTGATGCAATTTTAATAATTTCTAAATCCATTTATGGTTTTTTAATTAAGATATCAATAGATAGCAACCTCTACATCAGATAGAAATTTTTTAAAAACTCAACTATTAATGGAAAATTTTAACCTTTAATTTAAAAAAGTATATAATTGTTTGTTATTTTTCTGATTTGATTTTATCTCGAATATCTTCAAAGTGAACTTATTTTTTATTGTAGAGTAAATGAATAAGGATTAAATAGCATTATAATGATTGAATTAAAAAATGAAAAAATTGCAATACCTGTTGTTCTTTTTGCGGGTTTATTATGGTCTTTTGGCCCTTTAGTAGTTAGGTATATGGATGAGCCAGGAGCAGCACCTTGGCAATATATATTTGCAAGAGGATTAACTATTTTTGTAGTTTTAAATTTGTATCTATTTTTTGAAGAAGGAAAAAATTTTGTTAAAAATTATCTTAAAATTGGAATATCAGGTTTAATTGGAGGTTGCGGTTTAGGGATAGCAATGATTACATTTATATACTCTATTACTAATACTTCTGCTGCAATTACCTTATTATGTCTTGCGGCAATGCCTTTTTTTACTGCATTATTAGGTTTTTTATTTTTAAAAGAAAAAATATCTCTTAATGTTTGGCTCGCAATTATTATTGCAACAATTGGACTTGTGATAATTGCATTTGGTAATACAGAGAAAAGTTCTCTTATCGGTTTAATTTTTGGAATGGCCTCATCTATTGGATTTTCAATTTTTTCTGTAACACTTAGATGGAGAAAAGAAACACCTAAGTTTACAACTGTTGCCGTCGCTGGATTATTTTGTGTTATTGTAGCTTTAACATTTATTGCAGTTGGTGAGCTCACTATACTTTCAACAAGTTATAATGGCGCACTATTTTCACTTCATGGGGTAATCGTTTGTATGGGTTTAATCTTATATTCAATAGGATCAAAAGCTATACCAGCTGCAGAACTAACTTTACTTTCACTCACAGAGGTAATTGGAGGTATTTTTTGGGTTTGGTTACCAATTTTTGGAATTAATGAAGTGCCAACCCCTAATACCATCATTGGGGGTTTTTTTCTATTTATGTCTATTATTTATTATAGTTTAACGATTAAATCTAATCGAAGATTTATTGCACTAAATTAATTTAATGAGTTCAGAAAAAATTATTGTTAATAGTTGGAATGAATGGGATCCCTTAAAGCATGTAATAGTTGGTAAGGCTGACGGATGTTGTATTCCTGCTCCTGAACCAGCTTTAGATGCAAAAGTGCCAGAAGATTCTGATATGAAAGGACAATATGGCCCTAGAACAAAAGACACCGTTGATAAAGCAAATGAACTTTTAGATAATTTTGCAAATCTTTTACAAAAAAGAGGAATAAAAGTTGATCGACCAGAGCCTTTAAATTTTAATCAAGAAATTTCAACTCCAGATTGGAAAGTAGAAAGCATGTTTGGCTGTATGCCTGCTAGAGATGTTATTCTTACTGTAGGAAATGAAATGTTAGAGGCAACTATGAGTTATAGATGTAGATGGTTTGAATATTTAAATTACAGACCTCTTATTCAAAAGTATTATAACTTAGATCCCAATATGAGACATGAGTCTGCGCCTAAACCGAGGTTAACGGATGCCGATTATCGAAAAGATTATTTGTCTGATAAAATAGGTGATCAAAAAAGATTAGAATGGACTGCAAAAAAGTTTTTTGTAACAACTGAAGAAGAACCATTGTTTGATGCTGCAGATATACTAAGATTTGGTAAAGACTTAATTGTTCAACATGGTTTTACAACAAATCTAAAAGGAATTAATTGGCTTAAAAGACATTACAAAGATCATAGAGTTCATGCAGTAAATTTTCCAGGCGATCCTTATCCGATTCATATTGATGCAACTTTTACACCAATTAGAGAAGGACTAATTATTAATAATCCTCAAAGAAGGTTACCGAAAGAACAAAAAAAATTATTTGAAAAAAATGGTTGGGAAATAATTGATGCTGCACAACCAGCACATAATTCACCCCCTCCTTTATGTTATTCTTCAGTTTGGCTTTCAATGAATGTTTTAGTTTTAGACCCTAAGACTGTATGTGTGGAAAAAAGTGAAAAATATCAGGCTGAGCAACTCGATAAACTTGGAATGGAAGTTGTTTTGGTTGATTTAAGAGATGCCTATGCTTTTGGAGGTGGTCTTCATTGTAGTACCGCAGATGTTTATAGAGAAGGAGATTTAAAAGATTACTTCCCTAAACAATAAATTAATTTTCTTTAGATTTTTCAATTTTAAATGATTGAAGTTTAGAAAATAATTCTTCTCGTAGTTCTTTATCTTTTTGTTCTTCACTCATTTTTTTTAATTGTTCTTTTTGTTTTATTTTTTCTTCTTTTATTCGTTCTTCTTCTAACTTAAGTCTTTGTTCTTCATCAAATTTATCTTCCCATTCTTTTATTTTTTGTGCTTCTAAATCTTTCTTTAATTGTTCTTGTTCTGTTTTGATTTTTTGTTCTTTGATTTTTTTTCTTAATTCTTTTTGATCTTTCTTTTTTTGTTCTTCTTCTCTTACTTTTAAATCAATATCTTTTCTAGATTGTTGATCTTTTATTGTATTTAAGTGTATTTCTATTTTTTTTTGTTCTTTTTCAATTTTTTTAAGTTCATCATCTTTCAAATTTAGTTCTGTTTCTTTTTTTTTTAATTTTTCTGTTTCAAATTTAATTTCTTCTTCTTTAATAATTTGTTCTTTATCTTTTAATTTGATTTCTTTATCTTTTTGTCTTAAATCGTCATCTTTCAATTGGAGCTGTTGGTCTTTCTTTCTAAGCTCATCATCTCTTTTTTTATAAAAATCATCCTTTTTTTTATTTTCTTCGTCTTTTATTTTAAATTCTTTTTCTATAATTTTAATTTTTTCTAACTCTTTTTTGATTTGTTCTTCTCTAAATTTTATTTCTTTCTTTTCATTAATTTTTTGTTTCTTTTTAAAATTATCATAAACTTTATTTAATAAGATACTTATTTTTTTTACCTTCTCTTTTTTATGAGGAGCCTTTTTATTTTTTTTTATAATTTTATTTTTTTTTCTAGTCATTTTTTAAAAAAGCAATTTCAACAAATATTTTAAGAATTAACAATAAAATAAAAAAATATTTTATTAATTAATGTTCAATTTAAGTTTCAACTTATAGGCGATTATTTAAATGATTGTTATAATGGATTGTTATCTTTTAAATCATTATATTCATTAATTTTTGGCTCTTCTATTGGTTCTGTTTGAGGATTTAGCTCAATTCCAGCTGGAGTAATTGTTTGAGGCATTGCAACAAATTGTGAGTCTGGATTATCAACTGTTTGTCTTACTTTCATCCTATAGATCCCAAAAAATCCAATTACTGAATGAAAAAAAAACAAAAATATAAAAAATCCATTTGAACCAACTAAATCCATAAATATTGAACATAGAAACGGCCCACTCATTGCACCTAATCCGAATACAAATTGTAGACCTGCACCTGCAGCAACAAATTTTTCTTTTGGTATATAGTCGTTTGTATGTGCCAAAATCAAAGAAAACATTGGTAAACTACAAAAAGAAAAAAGTACTAAAAAAATATAAAACCAAGTTTTACTGGTAGCTAAACCTTCTGGTAAATACATTTGTCTTGAAACAAAAATTGTAAGTAATGCGAAAATTGCTGCACCAAAAGTTGAAATAACTATAACTAATCGTCTATCATATATATCCGATATTTTTCCAACTGGAAATTGTGAAACAGAACCAGAAATTGCCAATAAAAATGTTACGATTGAAATTTCTAATATTGTAAAATTCATTGAAGTTGCATAAACAGCTAACAAAGTAAACAATGCAGCCTGAATAGTTCCATAAAAAAAAGAACTTACCATTCCAAATGGCGAGGACTTATAAAGATCTTTTAATGTCATAGCTTTAATTTTTTTGAATGTTGGTGGTTTTTTTTTAGTTAATAAAATTGGAATGAGAGCAACAGATGTTATGATCGAAACAAGTATAAAGGGTTGAAAGTTTTGTGGACTACTAAAATTAAGCAAGAACATTCCTATACCCATACTTCCATACAAAATTACCATGTAAATAGATAGAACACTTCCTCTATTTTTATTACTAGATCTATCATTCAACCAGCTCTCAGCAACAGTATAAATACAAACCATGCTTATTCCTGTTAATACTCGAAGTAAAAACCAAATAAATGGATTAATAAATATGGAATGAAGCAAAATAACCAATGACGCCAAAGAAGCAAAAGCTGCAAAGATTCTTATGTGTCCAACTCTAGAAATTAAATTTGGAATAGTTATTGCACCAATAAAATATCCAACAAAATATCCAGACATCATAAAGCCAGTAGAAGTTAAACTAAATTCTTCTTTAACTGCCCTTACTCCAAGCAAGGAGCCCTGAAAGCCATAAGCCATCATTATAAATCCCATGCCTAAAAATAATGCCCAAGAATTTTTTAAAACTTTATTCATAAAATGATCGTACTATTTCGCAATTATCTTTAAATCAAGTCTTTATTGTGACAGATCTATGAATTTTTTAATTTGATAAATGAGTGAATAGCAATCGTAATTATGATAATTAACCCACCTTGGATTGTCTCTATACTAGGTTGTTCCTTTATAATTAACCAAACCCAAATTGGCCCTATAATAGTCTCTAATAAGAAAAAAAGGTTAACTTCAGCTGCAGGAATAAATCTTGGAGCAATAGTCACTAATACAAAAGGTATAGCAACACACATTATACACATAAGTGGAACTATTATTTTGTCACTTTCTACTAAAGCAAAACTTTCAATAAATAGTAAAGCAAAAATAGCAACTATTAATTTTCCAACTACTGCAGCTGGAACTAAATTTTTTTCTTTTGCAGATCTGATAGTAACAGCACCAATTGCTAATCCTAAAGCTGTTACTAAACCCATTATATCTCCAAACAAATTTCCTAATCGTAAGGAGTCATAAAAGATATAAACAGCAGCAGCAAAAGTTATAAAAATTGCAATCCAAGTTTTTTTATCAGGTAATTCCTTCAAAAAAATAGTACCTAAAATCGCTGAAAGCATAGGAGCCATTGCAATCATCACTAACGTGTTTGCAACGTTAGTATTTTGAATAGATACAACAAAAGTGATATTTGTTACAGAAAATGTTAAAATATAGATTAAGCCTTTGTAGCCACTTGTTAAAAGAATTTTAAAAAAATTTAATTTATAAATTAATAACATTCCAATAAGTACAGTTACAAAAGGAATAATTCCTCGATAAAAAACTAAAGACCAGGTATCAATATTTGAAAGTCTAATAAATAAGGAGTCAGGAGTAATAAACATTACTGCAATGAATGCTAGTAAAGAGCCTTTTTGTTGATCTGTTAAATTATTCAAGTTATTAAACTATTAAAAAATTTTATATCATTTAATTTTGGTGACTACCAATAACTATAGGGTTTTCTAGAAAAAATTTTTTTAACTATTGGTTTGAAAAACTCTAAAGGAAAAGACTTAAAATTTGGATCAAATGAATTTTGATCATATTTTTCGCAAAAATCTACTGTATCTTGATAATACTTATTGTCTTTATATTTGTCTCTAATATTTCTATTTCCACCTAAATGGTGAGCATAATAAAACATTTGAAATTCTCCATGTTTTTCAATTATCCAATGAGTTTTTTCTGAAACATATGGTTTAAGAATTGCAGCTGCATATTCTGAATGATTCATTGGTGCTAATTCATCTCCAATATCATGAAGTAAAGCGGCTACAATCATTTCTTCACTTTCTCGATTGTTATATGCTCTAGTCGCACTTTGAAGTGAATGTTCTAATCTTGAAATTTGATAACCCTCTAGTGTTTCAGTAAGTCCTGACATAAACTTTAATAGCCTATCAGCTGTTTTGCTTGCAAAATTTTTCTCATGCTTATCTAAAAAAAGATAATCTTCTTTTGAACCGTCTTTCATTTTAGTAAATTTTACTGTTTTCATTTTAATTATTAGATGCTGTGCTTAGTAAAGATAATTGAGTGATTTTATCATCTCCTAATTCATCTATTGGTTTAACAGGATAATCTCCAGTGAAATAATGATCAGTCAATTGAGGATAGGTATTATCTCTTTTTTCAAAACCCATTGCTTTATACATACCTTCTATAGATAAAAAATCTAAAGATTTAGCCCCTATATATTCACAGATTTCACCATTAGTTTTATTTGCTGCTAATAGCTCTTTTTTTGTTGGTGTATCAACTCCATAAAAATCTGGATATCTAATTTCTGGACAAGCTATTTTGACATGAACTTCTTTAGCACCTGCATCATAAAGCATTTTTACAATTTTATGAGAGGTGGTTCCTCTTACTAATGAGTCATCAATTAAAATAATTTTTTTTCCATTTATAGTCGATTTATTTGCATTTAATTTCAATTTTACACCTAAGCTTCTAATTTTTTGACTTGGTTCAATAAATGTTCTACCAACATAATGATTTCGAATTAATCCTAATTCAAAATTTTTACCTAAATGTTGTGCGAATCCAAGAGCTGCAGAATTTCCTGAATCTGGAACAGGCACAATAATATCAGCTTCAATTTTGTTTTCTTTAGCAAGTTCAATCCCAAAATTTTTTCTATATTCATATGCTGCTTTTCCATTTAAAATGCTATCAGGTCTTGCAAAATAAATGTATTCAAAAACACAAGGCCGTATTTTT
Organism: uncultured Pelagibacteraceae bacterium; assembly: GCA_902552705.1. Taxonomy (GTDB): domain Bacteria; phylum Pseudomonadota; class Alphaproteobacteria; order Pelagibacterales; family Pelagibacteraceae; genus Pelagibacter. Next base: position 18,182 of record CACDHZ010000007.1, on the reverse strand, counting down.
TTGGGTGAAAATGGTTTTATACTCATCAATTCATTATTTTCGACATATACAATCTCTCCATTTTCAACATCCCTTATGTATTTAGCTCCGATAATATCTAAGGCACATGTTTCGGATGTAAAAACATAACTATTTTTTAATTTTCCTATTACCAAAGGTCTAATTCCATAAGGATCTCTTACTCCAATTAGAATATTTTGTGTAAGCATAACCAAAGCATAACCACCTTGAATTTGGAAAATAGCATCAACAATTTTATCAATTGTTTTCGATCTTTTAGATTTTGCAATTAATTGAACAATTGTTTCTGTATCCGAAGTTGTATAAAAAATTGCACCATCTTCCACTAACTTGTTTCTCAATGATATTGAATTAGTTAAATTTCCGTTATGAGCTACTCCAATTCCTCCTGCATTAGTATCGGCAAAAAAAGGCTGGATGTTTCTAAGAGTATTTTCACCTGTAGTGCTATAACGATTATGGCCAATAGCATAATCTCCTTGAAGATTTTTAAGTACTTTTTCTTTATTAAAATTATCACCAACTAATCCGAATTTTTTTTCTGAAAAATATTGCTTTCCATTAAATGTAACAATTCCACAACCTTCTTGACCACGATGTTGAAGTGCGTGAAGTCCAAGAGCTGTTAATGCTGATGCATCTTTAGCATTGCTTATGCCAAATACACCACATTCCTCTTTTAATTTAGGATCAAAGTTCTTCAATTTTTTCTTTAGACTCACGGTATGTTTTTTCATTTGGAAATTCTTCTAATAAATAATTACTACCTTTTTCTAAATATGGAAAGACGAATGATTTGTCTAAATTAATTGGCCATTTATCATGGTTATATACGATGTGTACAGCTGAAAATATACAAACAGCTATAATATAAGATCTAACAAATCCAAAAAAGAATCCAAAAATGGCATCTAAACTTCCAAGACCTGTATATTTAACCGCTTTACTGATTCCTTTATTAATTAATAGAACTAAAAAAATTACTATTATAAAAATTATGATACCAAGGCTTACATCTAAAATATATTCATTATCAATAATGTCTTTTACAAAAGGTTTGACTTTTGGAAAAATGATTAAAGTAATGATATATGCCAATAACCATTTGGCCATTGCAAGAATACTTAATATAAAACCTTTACGATAGCATTTAATTAAAGATAGAGCTGTAATTATTATATAAATTAAATCTAAAAATGATATTGAAACAAGAAATTCTTTTGAAGCATCTATCATTAAGATTTATTTTCCAAATGGCTTTATTAATAGAATTAATGATGGAAGTAGAGTTAAAACCAATATCATTGCTAACAACATTGCAAGCCCCGTAAAAATTCCAAAATAAATGGTAGGTATAAATTTTGATAAAATTAAAATTGAAAAACCAAAAACAATAGTTATAGAAGTATTTAAAATTGCTCTACCCACTGTTGAATGGCTTAGTATTAAAGTTTTGTTATAATCATTTGATTTTTCAAATTCTTCCTTAAATCTATAAATATAATGAATACTGTTATCAACAGCTATTCCTATTGTAATAGCCGCAATAGTTATTGTCATCATGTCCAAAGGAATTCCAAGTAAACCTATAACTCCCAAAATAAAAAAAGCAGCAATAAAATTCGGAACAACACCGATCAAAGATAATTTAATATTCCTAAAAAGAATAACAAACATAATAAAAATTCCAATCATAACCAAACCTAAAGTTAAGATTTGAGATTTAAAAAGACTTTGGAGTAAATTATTGAATAAAATTAAAACTCCTGCAAGTTTGAATTCATTTTCATTTAATCCAATTTGATTTTTTAAATCATAGTTTATTTTTTTTATCAGATCATTTCTTCTTAAATTTTCTTGAGAGTCTATTATTCTAAGATTAATTCTAGCTTCATTATCTTTAATTGAAATATACGGATCGATTATTTCAGTTTTTATACTATTTGGGATCTTAGAGTACAACACTCCCATTTCTAGAGTTCCCAAAGGTTTATTATTGTTAAGTGATGTTGCAACATCGATTATTGAAGAGAATGACAATACTTTTCCAACTTGAGGTAAATTATCAAGGTATGTATGTACTGATGAAATTTTATCAATTTTATCCTTAGTAAACCAATATTTTTCATCATCTTGTTCATTTTCGTCGTCCCAGTCTTCAAATTCATCATTTTTATCATCTATTATTTTTTTATTTTTTGGAAATTTTAAAATAATTTCAAGAGGTGTCGTTCCACCTAATTTTTCATCTATAAGTTTCATACCTTTATAAATTTCAGTTTTTTTACTAAAATAATTTATGAAACTGTTTTCAACTTCAAGACGACTAATACCAATTAAACTTAATATTATTACTAATCCAGTTATAGCAAAAATTGATACTTGTTTGTTTTGAGATAATTTTGCGAAAAAAGATGTAATTTTTGAATCTTGATATTTGTTTAATGAAATATTTTCTTTTGGCATAAAATTTATTAGGGTAGGCAATAAAGTAAAAGTTATAATAAATGAAGTAATAAGTCCAAAAGTCATCATCCAGCCAAAATCAATTATGGGTTTAATTCCACTAAAAATTAAAGAAAGAAATGCAATAACTGTTGTTAGAACAGTATATAAGATCGGCCAAAACATTTTATTTGTTGTCAAAATAATAAGACTCAAAATATCTTTATTAGGATTATTTTCTTTAAGTTGTAAAAATCTTGTACTCATATGAATGTTCATTGCCATTGTTAGAATTAACATTAGTGCAATAAAATTTGATGAGATAACAGTTACTTTCCAACCTAATAAACCTAATAATCCAATCATGATTATGACTGAAAAGAAGCAGCTACTAATAGGTACTATAATCCAAATTAGTTTTCTAAAAATAAACCATAAAGTGCAAATAATGAATAAAAGAACACCTAAACCAAATACAATAATATCACTTTTAATAAATGACATCATATCATCAGCAATCATAGGAATACCTCCCAAATGTATTTTTCCTATGTTGTCATAGCTTTTGATTATTTCTCTTATTTCAAGAATATTTTCATGATTTTTTTTCTTTAAGTTATCTTTGTATAACTCTAATTCGTCTTTAGTTTTATTTTTCAAATTTTCAAGTTTATTAGATTTTATATAGACAATAATACCACTTGTATTACCGTCTTCACTTATGACGAAATTTCTAAAAACAGGACTATTTAAAATTTCTTTAAACCCTCTTTCTTTATCAACATCATCATCTTTTAAAGTCTTGAAATTTTTCAATCTTTCTTGAAGAGGTGCTTCAGAGTTACTTAATAAAGGAATATCCAATAAAGTAACAACGCTATGTACCCAATCTAAGCTTTGTATTTTATATTTTAGGCTTAAAAGATTATTAATTGAGGAATCAGTAATCATTCCCTCATTAGGAGAATAGGTTAAAATTAAAAACTCTTTTGACCCATATCTTTGCGTTACCTCTCGTAAATATTCTAGATCTGGATCTCCTTCAATTAAAAGTGTGTCTGATGAAGCATCTAATCTGAAGTCTTTTGAATAATAGCCAAAACTTAATAATGCAACGATTAAAACTACAAAAACTGATTTAGGATTTTTGATTATTATATTTTGATAAAGTTGGGCAAACATTTAACCCCTTTTATATTGAAATTTAGTTATTTTGTAGATCTTTAAATTTAGTGAACATTTCTTCAAATTCTAAGCTAATATTGCCAGTTGGACCATGTCTTTGTTTACCAATAATTAGCTCAGCTAAATGAGAAACTTCATTCATTTTTGCTTGCCATTCTGCGTGCTCGACAGTTGCTGGCCTAGGTTCTTTGGATCTTAAATAATAAGACTCTCTATATACAAACATTACAACATCTGCGTCTTGTTCAATAGAACCTGATTCTCTTAAATCTGCTAATATAGGTTTTTTATCATCTCTTTGTTCAACAGCTCTTGATAGTTGGGAAAGCGCTACAACAGGGATTGAGAGTTCTTTAGCTATTGCCTTAAGTCCTTGGGTTATTTCTGAAATTTCCTGAACTCTACCATCTCTATTATTAAAAGTTCCTCTCATTAATTGAATATAATCAACAACAATCATATCAAGACCAAATAATCTTTTTATTCTTCTCGCTCTATTACTTAATGCAGCAATATTAATTGCTGGAGTTTCATCAATAAACAAGGGCAGTTCAGATATATTTTTTGATGTTTCTATAAATTTATCAAATTGTTCATCTGAAATTTTTCCTCTTCTTATATCATTAGATTTAATTCTAGCTTGTTCAGCTAAAATTCTCGTAGATAATTGCTCGGATGACATTTCTAATGAAAAAAATGCAACTGATGATTTTTTTCCACTTTCTTGAATTTTTTTTGCTGCATAGAAAGCTATATTTGTTGCTAAAGCTGTTTTACCCATTGAAGGTCTGCCAGCAATAATAATTAAATCTGAGTTATGTAAACCTCCTAATCTATCATCTAAATCTTTAAGACCTGTAGGCACACCAACTATACCCTCATCATTTTTATAAGCTGCTGAGGCCATTTCAATTGTTTGTTTCATTGCTTCATCAAATTTAACCAATGATGAATTAAAAGAACCTTTTTCAGCTAAATCGAATAATAATTTTTCAGAGTTTTCAATTATAACTTGACCATTAATATTCAATTCATTTAATCTTGCAGAGTCAATTGTATTTTCAGAAATTTTAATTAACTCTCTTCTTACAAACATATCATAAATAATTTTAGAATATTCAATAGCTTGTCTAGATGCAGTTGAAAATTTTGTTATCTTGACTAAATATTCTGGTACATTTAATTCATCTTTTTCGTTTTCAAAATAATTTTTTAAAGTAATAGGATTTGCTAACATTCCTTTATATATAAGACTTTCTATAGCTGAAAAAATTTTTTGATGCATTGGATCATAAAAATTTACACTTGAAATTATAGTATTTATCTCATCGAATAGTTCATTAGAAACTAATATAGAACCAATTACGGATTGTTCTGCTTCAATGTTATTTGGAAGTTCTTTAAAATTATCTTTAACTACAGTTAGTTTATTTTCCATTAATAAACATTATCCCAAATAAGTTTTAAAAAAATAATAAAAATTTGCTGGGGAAAAAATTGTATAATTACTGAGTAGTTTCTGCTGCAATTACATTTATAATAATTTCGAAATCCACTTCCGAATGTAAGATAATTTTAACTTTGAATTTACCAATGGATTTAATTTCAGTTATTGGTTGTATAGTTGAGGGTTTAATTTCAAGTTTATCATTTTCCTCAATTAGTTTTGCTATTTCAGTTGGCTTTACTGAACCATATAATTCTTTATTTTCAGTGCTAAGTTTTTTAATAGTATATTCTTTTCCTTTGATTTGATCTAAAATTTTTTGAGCTTGGTTTTTTTTCTCAGCATCTTTTTTACCTAATTCTATTTTAATTTTTTTTACTTCAGCAATATTTTCTTTGGATGCATATAAAGCTTTTTTACTTGCAATTAGAAAATTTCTAGCAAAACCTCTTTTTACATCTATTATTTCACCAATAGATCCTATTTTTCTTAAATTTTCTAAAAGTATTACTTTCATTTAAATTAACGCTAAGTTTCTAGCTCTCTTAATAGATAGAGAAAGTTGCCTTTGTTTTTTTTGTGAAACGTTTGTTATTCTCGAAGGCAGTATTTTACCATTTTCAGAGACATATTTTTTTAACAACTTTATATTTTTATAATCAATTTCAGGCGCTCCTTTTACAGATAGTGGGCAGGTTTTTTTAAATTTATATTTATTGGGCTGAAAAATACTTAACTTAGCAAAGTTACTTTGTTTATTTTTTTTATTTCCAGCTCTTTTTTTTGATGACATATTTAATCTTTGTTATTATCTTTTTTTAGATCTTTTTTTTCATTTTCTTCTTTTTTTTGGAAGTATTTAGTTTTTAGATCAAATTTTTTAACTTTTACAGTCATGTACCTTAAAAGGTTTTTATCTATAGACTCATTTTTTTCCAATTCAGTAATTATATTTCCTGCACCTTTAATCTTAAAGTGCATATAAATGCCTTTTTTATTTTTTTTTATAGCATAAGCTAAATTTAGTAGACCCCACTCTTCTTTTTGTACTATTTCTCCATCATTTTTCTCCACAATTTTAGAGTATTTTTCAGTTAATGATTTTATTTGAGACGGACTGGTATCTTGTCTAGCTATAATAGTATGTTCGTATAAATTCATAATTGTTCTTTAATAAAAAAAGAGGATATACTATTATAATAATTGAATTACAACATTAAAAACCACAATAAAATTTAGATATTTAAATGTTTTCTGTTATTTTTCCAGGCCAAGGCTCTCAATTAGTTGGAATGGGCAAAAACCTGTATGACAAATACAGTTTAGTTCAGGATTTATTTAAAGAGGCAGACGAAACTCTTGGATTTTCATTGTCAGATATCGTTTTAAATGGTCCAAAAGAAGAATTAGATCTTACTGAAAATACACAACCAGCAATATTTTTGATAAGTTATTCAATTTTTAAATTGATTAAAGAAGAATTTAAAATCAACTTAAATAAAGCAAAATTTTTTGCTGGACATTCATTAGGAGAATATACAGCTTTAACATCAGCTGGATCTCTAACATTTAATGATACTTTAAAAATATTAAAAATTAGGGGAAAGGCAATGCAAAGCTCTGTTCCAAAAGGAGTTGGTGGAATGGTTGCAGTTTTAGGTTCTGAGATTAAAGTAATTGAAAATATTATTGACGAAAATAATGATAAATATGAATGCTTTATTGCTAATGATAATTCGAATGGTCAAATCGTATTAAGTGGAAATTTAAAAGATTTAGAAAAAATGATGATTGACTTGAAAGCAGCAAATATAAAGAATATTAAATTACCAGTAAGTGCTCCATTTCATTGTAAATTAATGAATAAGGCAACACATATAATGAGTGATGAAATATCAAAATTAACTTTTAATGAGCCACAGAATACATTAATTTCTAATGTTACAGGAAGAGAAATATCTAACCTAAACGATTTAAAAAATTTACTGATTAAACAAATTGAAAGCAGAGTTAGATGGAGAGAAAGTGTTTTGTTAATGATTGATAAAGGAATCAGTCAATTTATTGAAATAGGACCTGGTAAAGTCTTATCTGGTTTAATAAAAAGAATTGATAAAAATGTTAAAGTTAGTGCAATAAATTCAGAAGAAGATATAAAGTTAATCAATATTAATGAGTAGCTTAAAAAATAAAAATATTATAGTAACTGGTGCTTCAGGAGGAATAGGTAATTCAATAGTCGAGAAATTGTATAAAAATGAAGCCAACATTTTAGCAACAGGAACTAAAATTGAAAAATTAGAGGACTTAAAAAAAAGATTTAATAATATTAAAATTATTAAATTTGATATTTCTAATCATGAAAAAATAGAAGAATTCATCAATAATTCAACCGAGGCTTTGGGTGGTTCCCTTGATTGCATTATTAACAATGCTGGAATTACCAAAGATAATTTAACTATTAGAATGAGTCTTGAAGAATGGACAAAAGTGATAGAAATTAATTTGACCTCTACTTTTTTGATGTGCAAACATTCTATTAAAAAGATGCTTAAAAATAAGTCTGGCAAAATAGTTAATATAACTTCAGTAGTAGGTCATACAGGTAATGTTGGTCAAGCAAACTACACTGCATCAAAGGCGGGCATAGTTGCAATGTCTAAAAGCTTAGCAATTGAATATGCAAAAAAAAATATTAATATAAATTGCATTTCTCCTGGATTTATAAAAACTGCTATGACAGATCAAATTGACGAAACACATAAACAGGGCATAATTGCTAAAATTCCGTCGAATAGACTTGGCAATCCTGAAGATATAGCAAATGCAGTTGCTTTCTTAAGCTCCGATCAATCTGACTATATAAATGGAGAAACATTGCATGTTAATGGAGGCATGTATTTAGGTTGACAAAATTACTTTTTGAACTATTAACGAAATATAACAAAAAGGAAGATTATGTCAGAAGATATTTCAAATAAAGTTAAAAAAATTGTAGCTGACCACTTAGGTATTGATGAAGCTAAAGTGCAAGATGACTCTAGCTTTATAGATGATCTTGGTGCTGACAGTTTAGATACAGTTGAATTAGTTATGGCTTTTGAGGAAGAGTTTGGATCTGAAATTTCAGATAGTGAAGCTGAAAAAATTCTTACTGTAGGAGACGCTGTTAAATTTATTGAAGGCAAAGCAAATTAGATATTTAAATGTCCATAAAAAAAGATGGGATAATGGTAATTTTATCATCCCCATCTGGGGCAGGTAAGACTACATTAGTAAAACTTTTATCTAAAAATAAAAATTTTAATATATCCATTTCACACACTACCAGAAAACCTAGACCAAGTGAGGTCCCAAATAAAGATTATTATTTTGTAGATCATAATAAATTTGAAAATTTAATTAAAAATGAAGAATTTTTAGAGTATGCAAAAGTATTTAATCATTTATATGGAACGACAAGAACCCCAGTTATAGAAAAATTAGAAAAAGGTGAAAATGTAATATTTGATATAGATTGGCAGGGAGCAGATCAAATTAAGAATAAAAAACTAAATTATAAATTAATCACTTTTTTTATTTTACCACCAAGTAAAGAAGTACTATTTAAAAGATTATCTAATAGAGACATGAAAGATAAATTGATAGTTGACGAAAGAATGAAAGAATTTAGTAGAGATGTATTGCATTGGATTAATTATGATTATGTTATTGTAAATGATAATTTAGATGAATGTTATTTAAAGATAAATAATTTAATTGATGCTGAAATTAATAGCGGCTCAAAAGATTATGATAAAGAATATATTAGAAAACATATTGAAAAATTAACTTCTTAAATTTTCTAATTCTTGGGCTAATTTAAAATATATTTCAGGTTCAAGATTTTGTGGTCTTAAATTAAGATTGATTTCAAATTTTTTTGATATTTCCTCTGGATTTTTAAAAATTTGATAAAAGGGTTTTTTTAACATCTTTCTTCTTTGACTAAAAAAAACTCTAGTAAGTTTTTCAAGACTTTTAGCGCTTTTTAATTCAAAAAATTTTTTTTTTGGAGTAAAAAATAATAATGAGCTATCAATTTTTGGTTTAGGAAAAAAACTTTGAGGCTTTATATCAATAATCTTTTTTATATTTAATTTCCAATTTGATAAAATTGATAATCTGCCGTAGCTCGAATTATTTGACTTTGCGATTATTCTATCTGCAACTTCTTTTTGAAACATTAAAACTAAACTTTCAAACCAAATATTTGAATTCATATTTGTAATCCATTTGGTGAGAATTTCTGTTGAGATATTATATGGCAAATTTCCAAAAACAATTAATTTATTTTTTGAAATTTTCTCTTCTGAAATTTTTAAAATATCATCATTAATAATTTCAATTTTATCATTAAATTTTTTTTTTAGTAATAAAGATAAATTATCATCTTTTTCGACAACATAAAATTTTTTAGGATTTTTGTGTAAAATATAACTTGTTAAATTTCCGCTACCTGGACCAATTTCTAAAATTTCTTTATCGTAAATTTTTACTGTACTCACAATTTGATTTAAAATATTTTTGTCTATTAAAAAATTTTGACCAAGGCTTTTTTTAGCTTTTATATTCACTTATCTATCTAAAAATTTAAGGGCATTTATTAAGCTTTGAGGATTAGACAAATTTTTACCTAACATTGAGGAATTTGGGCCATGATCTGGAGAAATACGCGTGAAAGGCAGACCTAAAGTTATATTAATTGCATCAAATCCAAATAAAGCCTTCATAGGTGCAAGTACTTGATCGTGATACATGCCTACAATTACATCAAATTTTTTAAAATTTTCTTTTAAAAATATAGTATCAGCTGGAAAAGGTCCTTTTACTTTATAATTTTTTTTATTTAATTTAGTAATTGCTGGAATAATTATTTTATCTTCCTCAGAATTTTTAAAATTACTTTCACAGTGTGGATTAAGACCTGTTATGGCAATTTTTGGTTTTTTCTTGAAATTTTCTTTATAAAATTTAGTAATTAGTTTTACTTGAGTGTATATCTTTTCTTTTGTAATAAATTTATCTACATTTTTTAATGGAAGATGAGTAGTTATTGGGCTGACCGATAATTTTTTATCATAAATTACCATAGCCACATCTTTTTTTTTTGTTTTTTTTGATAAATATTCTGTAATTCCTAAACTTTTGCCTTTTAAAAAATGTTTTTTAGAAATTGGGCCGTTTATTAATCCTGAACAATTTTTTGTTTTTAATATTTTTAGTGCAACGTTAAACGATTTATTTATAAAATTATTTGATTTTTCAGAAATTTTATCAAAAGGTTTATTAAACTTAAACTTTATATCTATTAGATTAATCTTTTTTTTATCCAAAGATTTAAAATTTATTTCATTTTCAGTAAGAGAATTTATTTCATACTTAAATCCTAGTTTTTTCATATGTAATAAAACTAACTCTTTGGAAGCTATTAAGATTAAGGGATTCTTCAGCTTAATTTCTTTTTTTGACTTAAAAAATATTTCAAGAAAAATACTATTAGGTTCACCAGCAACAACAATGATTGGTTTATAATTCACTTATTACAGAGTTTAATTTGATTTTATTATAATAGATTATTGAAAACTGATTATACTGTTTAGTTGTTTCAAATTGAATTGCTTCTTCTAATAATTTTTTTCTATCCATTGTAATTTTTTTTTGTTTTTTATTATCTATTTTTAAAATTAAAAAACCATTTGTAATTCTTACTGGTTTAGAAATTTTACCTATTTCAAGATCCTTAATAGCATCAAAAATTGATTGAGATAATTGTTTTTCATCAAACCATCCTATTTTCCCACCAAATTTAGATGAGTCGGATATACTGTGTATGTTTGCTGCATTTTTAAAACCTTGTTCCTCAACATCTTTAATTATTAAATTGAGCTTATTATTAAAATTAATATTATCATTGGTCTGAAACATTATTTCAGATAATTCATATTCTGTTATAAATTCATTTTTATTCAAATGTTTTTCAATTTGTTTTTCTAAAAGTTCTTTATTAATATTAATTTGATTTGAGTATTTAAGTCCAATTAATTTATTCCAAAGCATTTCTATTTCAATTTTATTTCTTACAATATCTAAATCCAAATTATATTCATCCAAATAATTTTCGAATTCATCCATACTTTTCATACCAACTTTTTCATAAAAAACTTTTATTACTTCATCTAAAAAATCTGTTGAACCTTTTATCTGATAATATTTTTTAAGTTCATTTTTTTTTATTTTTTCTTTAATAATTGACTCTCTAGATAATTTTTTTAAAGTATCTTCGTCTGTATTTCTTAATTCATTATTCAGAGCTATTAAATATCTGTACTCAGTATCTAGATCAATGTTTGTTACTATTTCATCATTAATTTTAAATTTTATAAAACTCTCTACTGCCTTTAAAGGTGAAAAAATTAATAAAATAAAAAATATATATCTAATTAATATCATTACTGTTTAAAGTCTGGTGAGTTTACTTTTCCAAAAGGCATTATTGTGATTGAAAAAAATATTTGTTCATCTGGTTTTAATGACCCATCACTATAAAAATCTTTTTTATACTCTAAGCCTGCTACTAGGCAATCATTTTTATACTGATAAATCAAATTATAGTATTCAGTTAAATCTTTTTCTTTATTTCTTCTTGTTCTAAAACTTAATGAAGAACTATTATTGATTTCAAGTGTTGTTTCATTTGAAATATAACTATTAGTACCAATAATGTTACTTTTTTCTAAAAAATCAAACGATGTAACAAACTTATTAAAGTTGAAAGTAGATTTGATTTGATTCATATTTAAAGTTTTTAAATCATTATCTAAAGAGAAATTATAATTAAAATCGATAAATTTCTTTGAATTAAAATCTATACTACCAAAAATATTTGATTGTTTATCTCCAAGTGTACTATTAATGGGCAATTTATCATTTTTTTCATCTCTGAAAGCTGTTGCAAGATCTATTGAAAGTATTTTTCTATTATTATCATTACTATCAAATAAAGCATACTCATTACCTATTGTAATTGATTGACCACCTTCTACTGTATCAGATGAACCAATTCTATTTATTGAAAAAATATTATCTACATCAATTTCTCTATCATCTTCGGATCTATTTTTTGATTTATTTGGACTGTATCTTAAAGACATTGTTGGAGTTAATGTACTTAAAAAATTTTCACTTATTTTTTGTAAAGGATACTTCATTTCATAATTAACAATAGATTGCAGAGAACTTTCAGCTTTATTTTTATAAGTAGTAGATCTTTTAGAATCTGCGTTAAAGTTTTTAAATAGAATTTCATAATTACTTACCAATCCTAATGCGTTTATTCTATTAAAAGACTTAAAACTTAAGTCATTAATAAGTGTTTTTTCATAGATATTTGTGTTGAATAATCTGCTAGAACCAGAAGTTTCTAAACCCAAGCTTCCTGTTTCAAAATCTTTTATATTTTTCGATAAGCTTAAACTAGGAAAGATATATTCATATCTATCACTTTCAAGTCTATTCAAATCTTCATATGTTTCTGCAGAAAGATTAATATCAAAATCATCTCTATTAAAATTCAGATCAAAACTTGAATGTAAAATTGTTTCAGATTCTATTAATGGAGATTTTAATTTATAGGTTTTTAAGTATTGATCATTAGAAGTTTGTTGAATTTTTAAATCTAATTTAGCTTGATCAAAATTAATTGTTTCTAGATCGAGTTCAGAACTTAAAAAAAAGTGTGTTGGAGGGGAATTATTATCATCACTAAAATCTATTAAGCTCTCATTTTTAATACTAAAATCTAGTGTATGTTTTGATTTTTTTCCATAATTTCTATATTCAGCTTGATAAAGCGCTTTACCATTATTGTAAATTCTTGGTGAAAAAGTTAAGTCAGTTGAATCTGAAATAGCAAAAAAGTATGGGGTCGAAGTGTAATTTCCAAGATTATTTGATTGTGAAAATCTAGGAATTAAAAAACCAGACTGTCTTTTAACAGTATGGTCTGGATGAAAAAATTTTGGAAAATATATAACTGGTACATCGTAAAGCTTAAGTAAAGCATTTTTGTAGCTGATTGTTTTTTTTGTTTTATCATGACGAATTTCCTCTGATTCTAAAACCCACGGAGGGCAATCATCAGTTTTTTTACATGTTGTGAAAACTCCACTATTAACTTTCATTGAGTCTTTTTTTATAAAAATAGCATTACCTTTTAATCTAGGCTCATTCTCACTAGAACTCATGTTTGAGCTGTTGAAATTTAAACTTATATCTTTTCCAAGAATTTCATCTGTATTCATATTATAACTAATGTTTTCTATTTCATAATAGTTATTCTCATAATCATTTATTTTGACACCGTTGGCTGTTAAAACTTTATCAATTGTTGAATAATTAAAATTATCTAAATTAAATTTATTATTTTTTTTATCTGTAATTAAAGTTTTTTCATTTGATGAAATTATATTCAAATTTCTATCATAAGTAATATTTGAAGAGTCAATAATTTGTCCGCTTTTTAATTCAATTACAGTTTTGTCTTTTGAAATAATTTTATTAAGTTCTTTGAAATAAACAATATGATCAGATTTTAATTTATTTTCATCTAAGTTATCTTTAATTACTACTTTATCTTTAGCTATTATTGTAGATTTTACTTTATCATATTCAAATTTTTCACTATTAATGACCAAACCCAACCCATCATCAACTTGAACTCCTCCAGATCCTTTTATTAGATTTCCAGTTTCAAAAGTTTCAATTTCAGATGCGTTAAATTTTATTACATCACTTAAAACTAAACTTGGAAATAAAATAAAATAAAATAAAAAAAATTTTATAATATAAAAAGATTTATTTTTCATTTATCCTCACCAAACCAACTGAACAAAATAAAAGCAACAAAAATTGGACAAACCAAACTGAAAAAAAGACTGAAATCTTTTGATTTTCCACTAGAACATTGAACAAGTAATTAGCATAAAAAACAATTACAGATACTAAGATACCAACGATCAAATAGAAAACACGCGGTTTATTATGCCCAATATTTAACATTAGAATAGAAGCAATACACACCATAATGGATAAGTAAACTGGGTAAGTGTATAGATTTAAAAGATGATTATTAATTTTAACAGTTGAGTATCCTAACGCAGTATAATCCTTTTTTAACTTGTTTAGTTTTATTAAATCTAAAGCAGATAAATTTGAAAATAGAGTAGAAATTATTTCAACATCAAAATTCGTATTAAATATTAAGGGGCTTTGTTTTGTTATTGTTATATTATCTTCAGTAATATTTGGGTTTTCAATTACCCAGTTTTTTTGCTTAATATTAATATCATCTGCTGAAATTAATCTTTGAAAATTATGGTTAGTGTCGAACTGACTTATTATTACATCTTTTAATGTTTCATTGTATATATTTTGTGCATTTATATAATTTATATTTTCACCTGTATGATCTTTTATCCAAAGCCCATTAGCCGTTATTACAGCTAAGTATTTATCATCTTTAGTATGATTATTTTTAATATCCAAGTATAAAAATTTTAGATTAGATGAAATATTATAAAAAATTAAAATCAATAAAACTCCTAAAGTAAATGCGGTACCAATAATTACAGATATTATTTTTAAATTAGACAGACCATAACTTTTGTAAATTATTAATTCATTTTTATCTAAAATTTCGATGAAAAAATTCATTCCTCCAATTAAAAAAATAAATGGAAATACATCAAATAAAACTGATGATGCATTTAGCATTGTCAAATATAAAGGAATTAAAAAACCAACATCTAAATCTTTAAAAAAAATTATTTCTTGAAGAATATTTAGGATTAAAATTAAACTAAAAAAGAAAATACTGACATACAGTATGTTCTTTAAAAAAGAAAAAATTATATTTTTTTTATAAGTTAAAATCATTTCTTTCTTTCTTTGTAATAAACTTTTGCGTAAAACAAGAAGTATAAAAATATAAATATAATAAATGGAAAAACTATTGAAATAGTCAAATTTATGTTTGACACCCCAGAAAAATTTACAGAGATTTCAGAAATAATAAGCATCAGGATCCCAAGAAAAAAAATAAAAAATTTATAATTTTTAAATTTTTTTTCTTCATGATTGCTAATAATTAACAAAATAACAATTGATGAAAGTAAAAATAAATAAAATGGTTTATAAATTCTTTTATAGATTTCAGAAATAATTTCATTGATACCATCTTTATTACAAATTAAGTATTCTTTTTCATAAGGTATTTCTTTTATAAGAATGTGGTTAGCACATTTAAATAATTCTGTTATATATGTTTCCTGAACTTTTCTATATGTAGTTGATTTAGTCACAAATTTAGAAAGATTAAAGTCTGTCCTTTCAAAATTAAAAGAAGAACTCTTTTTATCTTTGTCCATATTAATAAATTTTCCATCATAAAGTCGCAATATTCTTGTACTGTCTTGTGATATAAGTTGACCTTTTTTTGCAATTATAATTCTTGGTGACGAACCGCTATCATCTTTTAGATAAATATTTCTCAAATCATTCATTGAATTTTTGGTTTCAATAAAAATTGTTAGTTTGTCTACAGTATCTATGAATTTCTTTTCTTGAAATAATGATGGGAAAAAATCTAAAGTAGAGTCCTGAATAAACTCTCTTGCTTTATTTTGCATATATGGACTTAAAACAGTGCTTAAGAAAATTTGTATTATAAAGAATAAAAATGTGTAACGCAAAACAACATTGTAAAAGTTAATTTTATTTATTCCGTTGATCCAGAATATCTTAAGCTCATTATTGTTTTCATATTTTATGATATTATAGAATAAGGATGCAAAAAATATTATCGGTAACACCTGACCAAAAATTTTTGGAAAAACTAAAAGGGTGTAATTAATATAAATGAAGAAACTATGGCCATCTTCTGATACTATATCTAGATTATTTACCGCTCTAATAGCCCAAACAATGAATGTTATACTTAAGGATGTTAGTAGAAAAAAATAACTATTTTGTGTTAAAAATTTTTTAAAGACAATTTTTTCATTGATAAATAGCATTTTTAATTTATAAGACCTTTCAACTAGAAGTATATATATATAAAATCAATGACTGTTCAAGTTCTCTATAAAAACAATGCTAAATCGGCTAATACGGGTGTGATCACACTATTTACTGAGGAGAAATTTCAAATAAAAAATAAAGGGACTTTTTTGTCCAAAAATGAAGTTTCTTACGTCGAAAAAATTTTAAAAACTAAAAAGGATAATAAAGAAAAAATTATCTCATTTAATATTAATGAAAATACCACTTTTATATTAATTTCTTTAAAAAAAAACTTAAAAGATTCAGATATAGAAAATTTAGGTGGAGAATTTTATAATTTTATAAAAAAAAATTCATTTAAAAATATTTCTATAATTACTGGAAGTGCTCAAAATAAGCCAGGAATGGATTTTATAGGTCATTTTGTACATGGGTTAAAACTAAAATCATATGAATTTAATATTTATAAATCAAAAAAAGTAAAAAATGATATAACTATAAATTTAGTTGGAAAACAAAATACTTCATTTACTAAAAATAAATTAAAATTTAAAGCTTTAGAAGAAGGAACATTTTTTACTAGAGATTTAGTTTCTGAACCAGGAAATGTTTTACATCCAGATGAATACGCTAAGAGATTGATTCAATTAAGAAAGTATGGGTTAAAAGTTACAGTCTATGATAAAAAAAAGTTAAAAAAGTTGGGATTTAACGCTTTGTTAGGAGTTGGGCAGGGAAGCATTAGAGGTTCTTATCTAGTTACTATTGAATGGAAAGGAAATAAATCTAAATCAAATCCTTTAGCATTTGTTGGGAAGGGAGTTTGTTTTGATACTGGAGGATACTCTCTTAAACCAGCTAGATTTATGGAAGACATGACTTATGATATGGCAGGTTCAGCTGCTGTAGTGGGTTTAATGAAAACTTTAGCATTAAGAAAAGCAAAAGTTAATGCAGTTGGTGCGGTAGGTCTTGTTGAAAATATGGTAAGTGGAAATGCTCAAAGACCAGGAGATATTGTAAAATCTTATAGTGGTAAAACTATAGAAGTTTTAAATACTGATGCAGAGGGTAGATTAGTTTTAGCAGATGCTTTAACTTTCACTGAAAAAAAATTTAAACCTAAATTTATGGTTGATTTAGCAACTTTAACTGGAGCCATTATTGTTTCCTTGGGTTCAGAATACGCAGGACTTTTTTCTAATGATGATAAACTATCAAAACAATTAATTGATGCTGGAGAAAAAGTGGATGAAAAATTATGGAGAATGCCTCTTCACAAAAATTATGATAAACTTATGGATTCTAAAAATGCAGATATGCAAAATATAAATTATGTAGGTGGAGCTGGCTCAACAACTGCAGCTCAATTTTTACAAAGATTTATAATTAACAAAACACCCTGGGCTCATCTTGATATTGCTGGAATGGCTTTTTCTAAATATGGAGGCGCTTTAAATCCGAGTGGAGCTACAGGATATGGGGTAAGATTATTGAATCAATTGGTAGAGGATAACTATGAGTAACCTAGAAAGAACATTATCAATAATCAAACCAGATGCAGTAGAGAGAAATTTGGAAAATGAAATTAAAGAAATATTTAAAAGTAAAGGTTTCAATATTGTAAAAAATAAAAAGATTCAGGTATCAAAATCTGAAGCAGAACAATTTTACAAAGTTCATGAAACAAAGCCTTTTTTTAATGATTTATGCGCATATTTATCATCAGGCCCAATAGTTGTAATGATACTTGAAAAAGAAAATGCAGTGGCAGCAAATAGAGAGCTAATGGGAGCAACAAAACCCGAGGAAGCGGCAGAAGGAACAATAAGAAAAAAATATGGTCTTTCAATAGATAAAAATTCTGTTCATGGCTCTGATAGTATAGAAAATGCTAAAGTAGAAATTGATTTTTTTTTTAAGGATTAGTAAAAATTTTCATTATAGAGGCTGGATATAATTTGTGTTCTTCTTTTAGAACTCT
>CACDHZ010000006.1 GCA_902552705.1 uncultured Pelagibacteraceae bacterium | reverse complement strand
TTTTGGTGCATCCGCTTTAGGAGCTTCTGTCTTAGGAGCCTCAGCTTTTTTTGGTGCATCCGCTTTAGGAGCTTCTGTCTTAGGAGCCTCAGCTTTTTTTGGTGCATCCGCTTTAGGAGCTTCTGTCTTAGGAGCCTCAGCTTTTTTTGGTGCATCCGCTTTAGGAGCTTCTGTCTTAGGAGCCTCAGCTTTTTTTGGTGCATCCGCTTTAGGAGCTTCTGTCTTAGGAGCCTCAGCTTTTTTTGGTGCATCCGCTTTAGGAGCTTCTGCCTTAGGAGCTTCTGCCTTAGGAGCTTCTGCCTTAGGAGCTTCTGCCTTAGGTGTATCTTCTTTAGGAGCTTCTGCTTTTTTTCTTTCTTTTTTAGGAATTGCTTTATTAGGATTGTTGCCATTTTCTGGCATTGCCATCAATTTATTTTCACCTAAAATTCTAGCAACTCTTGTTGTTGGCTGAGCCCCTTGACCTAACCAATATTTAATTCTTTCCTCTTCCAATCCTATTCTTTCTTTTTTATCTTTAGGTAAAAGAGGATTAAAGAAACCTACTTTTTCAATAAATCTTCCGTCTCTTGCAAAACGGCTATCTGCAACAACCATTTTATATACGGGCCTTTTTTTTGTTCCACCTCTTGATAATCTTAATTTTAACATTTCTTCTCCTTTTATTTATTTAAGTTGATTTAATAGCTCTGGAGGTATTCCTTTGTCAGACATACCTTTCAGATTTCCCTTAGACATTTTCTTCATCATTTCAGACATCATTTTAAATTGTTTCAACAATTTATTGATAGTGGCTGTATCTGTTCCAGAGCCATTAGCAATTCTTTTTTTTCTTGATCCATTAATAAGTTTAGGATTCTCTCTTTCTTTTTTTGTCATGGATAAAATTATTGCTTCATTTGCTGTAATAATCTTTTCATCAATTCCGGCAGCATCCATTTGTGATTTCATCTTGGAAACGCCTGGCATGAATGACATTATTCCTTCTATACCACCCATTTTTTTCATTTGTTTTAATTGTGCTAAATAATCTTCCATAGAAAATTGTCCTTTTTTTAAATTTTCTTCAGCTTTTTTTAAATTTTCTTCACCAAGATCCTCTGCAGCTTTTTCAACAAGAGATACGATATCTCCCATTCCAAGAATCCTATTTGCGATCCTTTCTGGATGAAAAACTTCTAAATTGTCTATTTTTTCTCCTACCCCTAAAAATTTGATAGGGACTTGAGAAACATATTTCATACTCACTGCTGCACCACCTCTAGCATCACCATCTGCTCTAGTTAAAACAATACCAGTTAAATTTACAGTATTTTTAAATTCCTTGGCTACTTCTGCTGCTACTTGTCCTGTCAGAGAGTCAGCGACTAAAAATATTTCTGTAGGATTTACTACACTTTCAATCTGTTTAATTTCACTCATCATTTGAATATCGATTTGTGTTCTTCCTGCTGTATCAAATAATATAATCTCAGCGCCATTAAGATTTGCTGCACTAACTGCTCTTCTGCAGATGTCTACGGGTAATTGTCCTTCAATAACGGGTAAAGTTAAAATACTATTTTGTTCTCCAAGAGTCTTTAGTTGTTCTTGTGCAGCTGGTCTATAAATATCTAGACTAGCCATCATGATTTTCTTTTTTTTATTTTTTTCTAAATACTTTGCTAATTTTGCAGTAGTTGTTGTTTTACCAGAACCTTGAAGGCCTACTAGCATCATTGAAACTGGTGGCACAGCATTTAAATTTATGTCGACATTACTATCTCCTAAAAAACTTACTAATTCATCATGGACAATTTTAACAACCATGTCACCTGGAGAAGTTGATCTTATAATCTCCTGCCCAATAACCTTAGGTTTTACTTTTGATATAAAATTTTTTGCTACTTCAAGGGATACATCAGCTTCTAAAAGAGCTTGTCTAATACCAATCAGTCCTTCATCAACTTGTTTTTCATCAAGTGATGGGGCTTTTTTTAAAGAAGAAAAAATTTCTTCAAATTTACTTGTTAAATTTTCAAACATATTTATTTCACACAGCAGTAATCGCACTAGTGGGCGAACCCTCGCTGACTAGTGTCGATCTCTTTGTTTCCAAAGACACCGCAAATTTAACGTTTTTGCGGAAACGGCAACAAAATATAATAGAGGTTCAAAAAGTCAATAAATAAGTTAAATAACTATATATGTATATTAAAGCTTTTAAAATGGATGGATTAGGCAATGATTTTATAATCATTGATCAAAGAAATCAAAATTTAGATTTAAAGAAAGATCAAATAATCAGAATATGTGATCGAAACTACATTGGATGTGATCAATTGATTTTAATTAAAAAAAATAGAAAAATAGATGCTGGTTTAGAGTTCTATAATTCGGATGGTAGCATTTCAGGCGCTTGTGGTAATGGTACAAGATGTGTTGCCGACTTATTAGCTAAAGAAAATAAAAAAAAAGAAATAATTCTTTGGACTTCTGCAGGAATATTAAAATCAAAGATTTTAGGAGATAACTTAGTAGAAACAGAAATTGGTATTCCAAAAACTAAATGGAATGAAATTCCATTAAATAAAGAAATGGATACTAAAAACCTTGAAATTGAAATTTCAGATAAAAATAACAATAAACATATTGGTGGTACTGCAATAAATGTTGGCAACCCACATATAATATTTTTTGTAAATGATATTGATGATTTTGACATAAATAATATTGGACCAAAAATTGAAAACTCTGAATTATTTCCTGAAAGATGTAATGTAACTCTTGCAACAGTTTTAAAAAAAAATTTAATAAAAGTTAAAGTTTGGGAAAGAGGTGCTGGACTAACTAAAGCTTGTGGTACTGCTGCTTGTGCAACAGCTGTTGCGGGTAACATTAATGGTCTAATAGAAAAAGTTACAGAAATTCAGTTTAGTCTAGGAAAGCTTACAATCTCAATAGATAAAAAAAACAGTGTCCATATGAAAGGACCCGTTTCAAATATTCAAAATGTAGAAATAAAATTATAATGAATATTTTTGAAAAATTTAGGTTTGGTTTTAAAAAAAGTGCCTCAGCACTATCTAATGGACTTAAAGAAATAATTATAAAAAAAGAAATAGATGATGAAAATCTTAATAAGATAGAAGAATTTTTAATTCAGTCAGACGTAGGTGTAGAAGCTTCCTCTGAAATAAGAGAAATAATTTCAAAAAAAAAAATTGATCCAAATAAAGACTTAACATTAGAAATAAATCTAATTTTAAGGGAATATATTATCTATTTAATGAAACCTTTAGAAAACAATTCTTTTTTTAAAAAAAAAGATAAGCTTACCACAACTCTCATTTCTGGAGTTAATGGAGTTGGTAAAACAACTAGTATAGGAAAGATTAGTAAAATCTTGAAATCTAATGGTAACAAAGTAATGTTAGCTGCATCAGATACTTTTCGAGCAGCGGCTATTGAACAACTTGAAAATTGGGCTAATAAAATTGATGTTCAGATAACTAAATCCTCTCAAGGGTCTGACCCTGCTTCTGTTGCTTACAAAGCGATTGATACAGCTTTAAAAAACGATTTCAATCAAGTCTTAATCGATACTGCTGGTAGACTTCAAAATAAAAAGAATTTAATGGAGGAATATAAAAAAATTGCCAATGTTACAAAAAAAATAGATCCTGATGCACCTCATGATGTAATTTTAATTCTTGATGCAACTTCAGGACAAAATGTAATTAATCAAGTTGAAGAGTTTAATAAAAATATTCCAATAACTGGAATTATTATGACGAAATTAGATGGAACTGCAAAAGGTGGCATATTATTAGCTTTAGCAAAAAAATATAAGCTACCAATTATTGCCTTGGGTTTAGGTGAAAAAGAAGATGATTTACAAATATTTAATGCCGAACAGTTTGCTGACGCTTTCACTGAGATTAATTAATTAAATTACTTGAAATCAAAGGTTTATAAATACTACATTTATAGTTGTCCTTAAATTCATTGTATCCACAATTCTTTGAAAAAGAGGATATAATAAAATCAAACTTTCCATTAGTTGGATATAATTCTAATTTCTTTTTTGAGATATCAAATTTAAAATTTGCATTTAAACTTTTCACGGCACTTATCATTATTAAAGTTCTATTATCTTTTAAAAGATAATATGCAAAATCATCTGGAAATACCGGAAAATCATACTCTTGAAGAAAGTACTTAGCCTGAGATGGAAACCATTCATAAGAGATTAAAGGGGTTGATGATTTTGTCGTGTAGTCATAAATATAAAGATCATTGGGATAATCATTAATGTAATTACTATCCTCTCCACGAGCTAATATCGATTTTTCTCTACCTTTAAAATATAACGCAAAATTTTCATTGTGAGAATTCATATAATCAATATGAAATAAATCATCAGGAAAAAAAGAATTATCTTTTGAGAAAACATTATTTGAAGAAACGAAAAAAATAATTAAAAATAGATAAAATTTATTCATAAATTAAATTAAATATTAATTTTGAATTATCTTTGTTTAGATTGTGGCTTAATTTAAACTTTTTAAAAAAGATTCTAATGCTCTAATTAGATTTTCATCATATTCCATCATATGATTGTCATATTTTGTAAAATAAGAATATTTAGGATTATTGGCAATTTTATAAATTTTTTCTCCCATTCTAAAAGGTACTATTTGATCTAGCTCTCCGTGCATTACTAAAATTGGAGAAGAAATATTTTTCATTTTTTTTTTATTTTCAAATTTATCTTTTAAAACTAAACTCACAGGAATATATGGATAAAAAGTTTTTGCTACATCAACCATTGATGTAAATGGAGTTTCAAGAATTACTCCAGCAAAATTTTTATTCTGAGAAATATGTGTTGCAATACCTGTTCCTAAAGATTCTCCATAAAGAATAATATTTTTCTCCTCTATGCCTTTATTCAATAACCATTTAACAGCACTTTCCCCATCCTCATACAGGCCATTTTCTGAAGGCTTGCCTTCATTTCCACTAAATCCTCTCCAAGCAATTATCAAAAAATTAATATCTAAATTTTTAAAATGATTCAATTTATGAATTCTATTTTCTAGTGATCCAGCATTTCCATGAAAATATAATATTGTTTTATAATCCTTAAGATTTTTTTCATGATACCAAGCTAATAATTCAATATTATCCGCAGTACTAATCTTCACTTTTTTGATATCAACAGTTAGTTTATCACCATAATAGTTATTTTCATTGGGGTGATATAATAAATTTCTTTGATAAAAAAATAAAAAAAATAAAATTACTAAATATAGAAATAAGATGATAAGAAAAAATTTTAGCAAATTAGTCCTTAAATTATTCACATTGAATAAGGTGTTATTTTTTATCAAAAAAGGCTTCGTACACCATCATAAAAATTGCTAAAGCCATTAAAATATAAACAGGAAGAACATCAAAAAAACCAATCATTGATGATCTTGTTAAAGTAGTAGCAAGACCAACTAAAAAAGCAGCAGCAAGAAGAGTTCCTAATAATGTTGTTATTTTATTTAGCATATTTTTTACAATTTTTTTCTAACCAATTAGCTACTCCTAAAAACCTTTGATCATCAAATTTATCACCGGCCAACTGAACTCCTAATGGTAAATTATTTGAACCAGTAAGTAAAGGTAATGATATTGAAGGAACCCCCATATAAGTCCAAACAGTGCAAAATTCTGGGCTGCCCGTGCTTTTTAAACCTTTATCAGCAACTCCTGTTGTAGCTGGACTTAATATGCCATGATAATCTTCAAATACTTCCTGATACGACTCATAACTTTGTTTCATAAAATCAATAGCTTCAGCATAATCTTTAGCTGAATATTTCATTCCTCTTTCAATAGCACTTATGATTTCTTTAGAAAGTTTTTTTTTATATTTTTTATAATAATTTTGAAAATTATTAGCCATATCAGTTTCATGTATAATCTTATGATAATTAGGAATATCATCAAAATATGACGGAGTATCAAATAGCTCAATATTTTTCTTAAAAGTTTTTATAAAAAATTCAAAAGATTTTTGTGACTCTTTATCAATTTTTTTCCAATTTTTAGTTTTATAAAAAATAAATTTTGGTTCAAACAATGGTCCCTTTTTACAAACATTCAACATTTCATCTGCTGAATAATGTATTGTTGAGTTATCGTATAAATCTTTTTTTATTAAATTTTTAGTTAATAATGCTACATCTTCAACAGTTTTTCCAAATACTCCGATATGATCAAGCCTATTTGATTGTTTTAATACTCCACTTCTAGAAATTAATCCATATGATGGTTTATATCCGACAACACCACAATAAGATGCAGGTCTTATGATTGAACCATTTGTTTGTGATCCTAATGATAATGGTGCCATATGTGCTGCAACAGCTGCTGCAGAACCACTTGAGGATCCTCCTGGTGTTCTTGTATAATCATGAGGATTTGTTGTATTTGAAGGATGGAAATAGGCTAGCTCAGTTGTTTGTGTTTTACCCATAACAATCGCGCCAGCAATCTTTAGTAAGTTTACTACTTCAGCTTCTTGGGATCCTGTCATTTTTTTTCTAATAATAGTTCCACACTCAGTTGGCATATCCAAGGTTCCTACAATGTCTTTTACTGCTACTGGTAAGCCATGTAATGGACCTAATGGTTTTCCTGATTTTCTTAATTCATCTGCCTCAGCAGCCTTTTCTAAAAGTTCTTTTTTATCAAAATATGCCCAGGCTTTTACATCTTTTTCAAATTGTTTAATTCTCTCAATATATTGTGAACAAACTTCAACAGATGAAATTTCACCTTTTTTTAATTTTTCAACCAACTTATTAGTTGTAAGAGAAAATATATTTATCATTTAAAAATAATTAATTAGCGAATAGCGTATCTGGTAACCACAATGCAATTCCGGGAAACATATACATCAAAAACATTGCAAATATAACTATTGCTAAGAATGGCATTATTCCAGCAAATATTTGTAACAGTTCAACATTTTTAGTTTGAACACCTTTTAAGTAATAGGCCGACATAGCCATTGGAGGTGTTAAAAAAGATGTTTGTAGATTTAAAGCTATTAACATTGCAAAGAAGTATGGGTTTACACCAAATACCTCAAGTAATGGTAAAAAAATTGGAACAAAAATAATTAAAATTTCAGTCCATTCTAACGGCCATCCTAAAAGAAAAATAATTATTTGAGTAATTACCAAAAATTGCCAAGTAGTAATATTTATAGATGTGAAAAAATGTTCAAAAACTTCATGACCTCCTAGATATGAAAATACTGAAGAAAAAGTCCAAGAGCCAATAAATAACCACATAATCATTGCAGTAGTTTTAGCTGTTAAAAAAACTGACTCTTTAAAATTTTGCCATTTAAGAGTTTTATAAAACCATGATAAGATTATTGCTCCAAATGCTCCTGCTGCTGCAGCTTCCGCTGGCGTTGCTATTCCTGCTAAAATTGTACCAAGCACCAGCATTATCAAACCAAAAAGAGGCACAAAAGAAACTAGTACTTCTTTTAAAATTTGTGCTCTCGGAGGAATATCTCCTTCTGGTGGTCTTGGCGCTATCGAAGGGTTTAGCCAGGCTCTAGTAACTGCGTATGCTATATATAAACCAGCTAACATTAATCCAGGAAAAATTGCAGCCGCAAATAATCTCAATGGTGACAATTGAGCAATTACAGAGTACACAATTAGCATAATGCTAGGAGGTATTAAAATTCCTAAACATCCCCCAGCACAAATT
Source organism: uncultured Pelagibacteraceae bacterium (assembly GCA_902552705.1). Taxonomy (GTDB): domain Bacteria; phylum Pseudomonadota; class Alphaproteobacteria; order Pelagibacterales; family Pelagibacteraceae; genus Pelagibacter. The sequence continues at coordinate 35,669 of CACDHZ010000006.1, read as the reverse complement.
ATTCCTGAAGCAAATTTCTTATCATATCCAGCTTTGACCATTGCAGGCCAAGCTAACAATCCCATTAATGTTACAACAGCACCTATTATTCCTGTTGCTGTTGAAAACAAAGTACAGGTTATTAATGCAGCTACTGCCATTGATGCTGGAAGACTGTGAGCTGCTAATCTGATAGCAAAAAATAATCTTGCCACTATTCCGGCTCTTTCAACTAAATATCCCATAAATAAAAAAAGAGGTACTGCAGTGAGCACATTATTGTCCATTACTGTATATGTGTTTTTTACAAATAAAGAGAATATCCTGTTATCAAAAATATGATCCATTAAAACTGGATCGTAATAAGCATAATAACCAAAACCTATTCCCATTGCCATCAAAGTAAATGCAATAGGGAATCCTAAGAGAACAGCGAATAAAAATATTCCCATCATTAGAATTGCTACTTCAGGATTGGTAAGGCTAAATAACATTTTCTTTATCTTCCTTTTGTGACGTTCTCATTAACATTTGTTCTGTTTCCTCGGCCACAACCATTCTTGCAGGCCATATTCCTGTTCTAATACAAATTATAGATCTAAATACTTCACTAATCCCTTGAATAATAAGTAAAACTCCTGCTGCAGGTATCATTGACTTAACCATATAAATTTGAATTTGAGCTGGGCTACTCCAGCTAGTTTCTTTTATTTTCCAAGCTTGAGCTGCATATTCATATCCATAAAATGCTAGAGCTATAACACCAGGAAAGAAGAAAAGAAAATAAAGAACTAAATCTATCCAAGCTTGTGTTCTTTGTTCAAATAATCTGTAAATTACATCTCCTCTTACATGAGCTTCGGTAGCTAAACAATAAGCACCAGACATCATAAGGATCGCACCATACATCTGCATACTAAAATCAAAATTCCATAAAGTTGGTTTATTAAAAGCATAAGCCATTATAACTTCGTAAACAGTACCACCCATTAAAATAACAATGCACCAAGAGAAGGCTTTTCCCATAGAGGTGCTTAAAGTATCAGCAAATTTAATGAATGATTTCATTATGAAAAGGTATATTAATTTAGAGCAAAAAAAAAGGGGGTTTTTGAACCCCCTTTTTAATAATATTTAAAATTAATTAAATCTTAACTTTTGCAATTGGACCAAACTCATTTTCATAAGCTAATTTGTAGTTCGGTTGATTCATCAACAGATACTTCATAGTTTTCTTAGCATATGCTTTTTGAGATGCTATAATTTTCTTAAAGAAAGGATCTTTCCCAGAAAACTCAGCAACTATTTTGTCCCAGCCTTTTAATTGCTCGGCTAAAATAGCATCAGATGTTTGGTAAACATTAACCTTATGCTCATTCATCAATTTAGCTAAGTCAGATGAATATCTAACTAAAGCTTTAAAGTAGTTATCTGAATTTGCAGCATAAGCAGCATTTTTCAGGATAGCTTGATGAGCAGGTGAAAGGCTATTGTATCTTTTCTTATTCACCGGTATCTCAAACATTTCTTGAGACTGGTGGAAACTACCTAAGTGATAGTGTTTAGATACATCTTGCATTCCAAATTGAGAGTCTGATGTTGGGTTATTAAACTCTGCAGCATCAATTAAACCAGTTTTCATTGCTGGTTGAATTTCACCACCTGGTAATTGTCTTACGACCATTCCCATAGCAGTTAAAACGTTAGTCGCTAGACCAACAGTTCTATACTTCATTCCTTTTACATCAGATACTTTTGTTACATTCTTTTTGAACCAACCAAACGGTTGAGCTGGCATAGGCATATGGAAGAATCCGATATAATCGAACCCTACTGAAGCTACAGCTTGTTCATATAGCTTTCTACCTCCACCATACTCCATCCATCCCATTACTTCTTGAGATGACATTCCGTATGAAGGACCAGTTCCAAAAAGTGAAGCCGCAGGATTTTTACCATACCAATATGCTGTCACCCAGTGACCCATATCAAGGTTTCCATCACTAACTGCTGCTCCGATTTCAGAAGTTTTTACAACTGAACCAACAGGCTGAAGATCTATTTTTAATGATCCTCCAGACATGTCGCTAACCATTTTTGCGTAATCTCCTGCCATTTCAAAAAATATGTTAGCACCTGATGGCCAAGCTGCTTGCATCTTTAATGTCAATGGAGCACCAAAAGCTACATTAGGCATAGCTACAGCTGTTGCTGCTGCTGCACCTGTTGCTGCTGCTGCTTTGAAGAATTTACGTCTTGAAGGTGTTTTAGTACCTTTCAATGATTTTTTTTCTTTAATCATTATATACTCCTCATTAGTTAATTAACTTGATGGAATTTAAACACATATTGAATTAAGAGTCTTGAAAAAAAATGACCTACAAAATACTCCTGTAAAAAAATTTACTACTTCGAGTTGAAAATATTATTATTCTGGTAATTTTATTTCTACAGTTATCCTAGAATACCACTCAGAAACATTCACAATTTGATCTTCGGTAAGCATTTGTGCAATTAAACTCATTTGAGGATGATTAATCTTTCCTGACTTATAATCCTTTAATTTAACTACAAGATAATCTTTATTCTGAGCAAAAATATTTGGAACTAAAGCAGAATTTCCACCTGAAGCAGCTCTTCCATCTAATCCGTGACATGACGCACAAATACTTTCTGCAACTTCTTTTCCAAGACTTAAATCATTAGACAAAGAAATATTTGGGAAAAAGAATAAAATAACTATAATTTTAAGGATAGTTTTCTTTTTCATCAATTCATCATAGTAAAACTGATTATGGTCAATGCTTCTATAAGTTTAGCCTCACCTTCCTTTAGATTTCCTGCATCACATAAAGCTTTACCTTCTTCTTTTAGATCTTTTATTTTTTTTAATTTTTCTTCAGTATATTTATATTGCTTTTTTCCATAAGCGCGTTCTGACTCTTTCCAAATTGATTTTTGATAATATTTACAAAGATAATCTGGTGATTCTAAATAAGCATTATATTCATCTACTGTCATACACTTACTCTCTCTAACTTGTTTAAATTCCCCATCCTCAGTCCATTTAGAAAATCCTGAACAGATTTTTTTATTACTTTCAGTAGATGCAAAAGAAATGGAATTAAATAAAAAACTTAAAAAAAATAAAATAATAATCTTTTTCATATTTATGCTTTCTGTGTTTGTATAATAAAAAAGGGACCAGTTATTAACTGATCCCTTTTTTTAATTTATTGATTAAGCAGGACTGTCGTAAGTAATTCTATATACAACACCAGCTTTATCGTCTGATACTAGTAATGATCCATCGACATATTGTTGAACGTCAACGGGTCTACCTAAGTAAGTTCCCATTTCAGTCATCCAACCTTCTGCAAAAGGTTCTGTTTTCTTAGCATTACCTTTTTTGTCTAAGTAAGTGACCATAACTCTAGCACCTCTTGGTTTAATTGCGTTCCAAGAACCATGCTGAGCACTAAATATCGCGTTATGATATTTTTTTGGAAACATATTTCCAGTATAAAACATCATTCCTAGATCAGCAGCATGTGCAATCATTTCTACTTGAGGCTTACAATAATTGTCTGCATATTCTTTAGGAATTTTTTTGTCTTTATACTCATTAGTTCTTACTTCGCCACCACCAGTATAAGGATGTCCGTACCAAACTTTTGGTCCTAACGCACAAGCTTTATTTAATTCTCCAGGAGGTGTTTCATCTCCCATTCCATCCACTTGATTATCAGTAAACCATAATGATCCATCTTTAGGGTTGAAAGCATGTCCAACTGAATTTCTTATTCCAATTGCAACTACTTCTCTTTCAAGTTTTCCGGGGAATCTATTAAATCTAATCATTCCACCGATTCCAACTTGATCATAAAGAGGGTATTTATCTGGTCCAGCAACATTAAATGGTTGACCCAAACTAACATACAGTTTGTTATCTTTTGGTCCAATCGCACAAACTCTTGCTGTATGATTATAAGACTCCTCTTCTACTGGTATTAAATCACCTTGATTGATGATTGGTATAGCTACAGTATCAGGACTTTCCATAAAATATTCTGCTGCAGGAAACCATAAAACTCTGTTTCTCTCAGCAATATACAAATGTCCGTCTGCTGAATAACAAGGACCATTAGGAATATCAAAATTCACTGTTGGAGCAAACTGCTCTACGGTATCAGCGACATTATCCATGTCCCTATCGGTTGCTTGCCATACTCTTGTTTTTCTTGTTCCAATCCAAACAGTACCTTTGTTTCTACTAACAGCCATATGTCTAGCGTCAGGAGCAACAGCAAAGATTTCTATCTTAAATCCTTGAGGCATTTTTATTTTTGGAAGGATATTCTTTTCTATATTTGCTCTATATTTTGTGTTCTGATCAATTACATCAGCTACAACATCTATACCTGTTTTTTTAAAACTACTAAGTTTTTTAATAGCTTCTTCATCACCAGCTGAATTAGCATTAGTGAAAACAGATATAACAAATAATAAAGAAGATAAAAAAATTGATATTTTTTTCATCTCTACCCCTTTCTTAAAGTGTTATTAATTGTAATAATTTAATTACAAGATGTCGCACCCTGCAAGAGTTTTTTAGGGCTATTTTTATTAACTAATTTTTAAAGATACTATTTAAGGTTGTATATATTTCTATAATTTTAATTAACTATATTTTTACAGTTTCCTGTTTTGAAAAATTCATCAATATTATCGATTGCAAGATTTCCCATCGCAGTTCTAGTTTCTTTTGTAGCGCTTCCTAAATGTGGAAGAATAAACGCACTTTTATGTTTTAAATAACCTGGATTTAAATTTGGCTCGTTTTTATAAACGTCTAAACCAACTGCATAAACTTTCCTTCTGTTAAGTGCATCAATTAAAGCTTCATCTTCAACTATATCTCCCCTAGCAACATTTGTAACTATTGCTCCTTTAGGCAAATATTCAATGGTATCTTTATTTATCATATCAACCGTCTCTTTTGATGCAGGGCAACAAATGGACAATACGTCAGATACAGATAATAAACTTTTAAGATTATCATGATAAATAGCACCATTTTCTTTTTCTTTACTTAGCTTAGACCTATTATGATAATGAATTATCATACCTAAAGATTTTGCAACCTTAGCAATTTTTTGTCCTATTCTGCCCATTCCTAAAATTCCTAATCTTGCTCCAGTCAATTGTTTTCCAATTAAATAATCTGCTGACCATTTCCAACCACCTTCTCTAGCACTCTCAATTCCCTCAGCTGCTCTACGACATGCACCTAATATTAACAATACACCTATTTCAGCAGTTGCATCCGTTAAAACATCCGGTGTATTAGTAACTACAATATTTTTTTTTTTAGCTGCCTCTAAGTCTATATTTCCAAATCCGACTGCAAAGTTTGATAATATTTTTATACTATCAGGTAATTTATCAATTGTTTTAGCATCCATTTTATCTGTCAAAGATGTTAAAATCCCGTCATATCCTTGGCTCATTTCAATTATTTTTGATTGAGAATATAATTCATCATTATCATTTAATTTCACATCAAAAATTTTTAAAGCTTTCTCTTCGCATGCTTTAAGTAATTTTCTAGTAACTAAGATTTTTTTCATTTTTAAGATTAATTTAAATCAAAAATTTTACCTGGATTCATGATATTATTTGGATCCATTGTTCTTTTAATTGATTTCATCACAGGAATATTATCAGGATGCTCTTCAAGGAGATATTCTTTTTTATGTAACCCAATACCATGTTCACCAGTAATTGTTCCATTTAATTCTAAAGATTTTTTAATTAATAAGTCGTTAAACTCCCGAATTTTTTTATACATTTCTTTCTTTTTAGGATCAAAAGGTAAAAGCACATGAAAATTTCCATCCCCTAAATGGCCAACCATTGGAGCTCTAAGTCCAAATTTTTTAGTTTGTTCTTCAGCAAAATTCACACATTCTGTTATCTTTGAAATAGGTAAACATACATCAGTTGAATAAACTCTTCCATTGTCAATTAAAGCTTTAACAGAATAATATACATCCCATCTTGCTTTCCAAAGTTTATTTCTCTCTTCTAAATCTTTAGCCCACTTAAAAGAACTCCCGTTGTTATCTTTTGATATTTCTTCAACAATTTTAATATTTTCTTTATTAGAGGACTCAGATCCATGAAATTCAAAAAATAATGTAGGAACAGCTTCTATATTTGTCAATTTAGAATAATTAATACTAATCTCCATTTGATCTTTATTAAGCATCTCAATCCTTGCAATTGGAACACCGTATTGAATTATCTGTTGGGCAGTTTGAACTGCACTCTCAAGAGTATGAAAATGGCATACAGCACTCATAATGCTTTCTGGTATTGGAGATAATCTTAAATGAACCTCAGTTATGATACCTAATGTACCTTCTGAACCGATAAATAAGTTAGTTAAATTATATCCTGCAGAAGTTTTTTTTGTTCGGCTACCTGTGTTTATAATGTCTCCATTAGGTAAAACTACTGTAAGTCCTGTGATTACAGTTTTCATAGTGCCGTATTTTACTGCCATTGTTCCTGAAGCTGATGTTGAAGCCATACCTCCAATTGCTGCATTAGCACCTGGATCAATTGGAAAAAAAACTCCATCCTCTCTTAAATAATCATTTAGTTGTTCTTTTGTGACACAAGCTTGAACTCTACAGTCAAAATCTTCAGCATTGACACTTAATATTTTATTCATTTTTTCAAGTGAAATTGTTATTCCATTTTCATTACCAACAACATTTCCCTCCAATGACGTGCCAGTTCCAAATGGCACAACTGGAATTTTGTGCTCATTACATAATTTTAAAATTTTTGAAACCTCAACATTAGTTTCTGGAAAAACTACTGCTTTAGACAAGACTGGATCATATGTATCTTCTCCTCTTGCATAATTTGCCCGGGTAGACTCTGACTGGGAAAATCTCCCATTCAAAATTTTTTTTAACTCATTTTGAAGTACTTCATTCATATCTAAATATTATAGAATTATATAAAAAAAAATAAACTTAAAACTAGCCAAGCATTTTCTTAATATTTTCTAAGGCTTGAGAGATATTGTCTCTTGAAGCAGCAAAACTAAACCTTACGTAATCACTACATGTTTGTCCAAAAGCTGTACCTGGAACTATTGCAACACCAGCTTCATGCATAGCCTTCTTACAAAATTCTACACCATTCATTCCAGTGCCACTAACTTTAGGAAATGCATAAAAAGCACCTCCAGGTAAACTACATTCTACTCCTGGCAAATCATTTAACCCTTGATGGATCAAGTTTCTTCTTGCAGTGAATTTTTCCATCATTTCATTGATTGAGTCATCTGGACCATCCAAAGCTGCAATACCTGCATATTGCGCAGCTGCATTAACACAAGAAACACTATTTATTAGAAGTTTATTAACATGTGGAACTAAATGTTCTGGCCAAAAACTCCAGCCCAGTCTCCATCCTGTCATGGAATATGCTTTACTCCAACCTTCTAAAACAATCAATCTATCTCTTAATTCTGGATAATTAAAAAATGTTGGCATTTCTTTTCCATCAAAAATTTGTCTACTATAAATTTCATCACTTAATATTGTTACATGAGAATGCTTTTTTAAACCCTCAGCTAATTTATCTATTTCAGATTTTTCAACAAAACTTCCAGTTGGATTATTAGGGTTGATTAAAATTAACAGTCTAGTTTTATTAGTTATTAAAGATAAAATTTTATCAGCACTAAATTTAAGATCTTTATCTTCAGTAAGATCGTAAGGAACTGGAGTTGAACCAGTATAATTAATCATAGACTCATAAATTGGAAAAGCAGGTGTTGGATGAATTATTTCAGCACCTGGCTCACCAAAACACTGAATAGCATAATGCATAGTAGGTTTTCCTCCTGGCATTATTAAAATTCTTTCAGGATCAATATCTTGGTTATAAAGTTTTTTAATTTTTCTAGTAACAGCTTGTCTACATTCTAAAATTCCATTAGATAGAACATAACCGTGATGACCATCATCTAAAGCTTTTTTTGCTGCCTCAACCACATGTTTAGGTGTTTTAAAATCTGGTTGACCTAATCCTAAATGAATCATTGGTTTCCCTTGAGCCTCTAATTTTTTTGCTTCAGCTAATACAGAAAATGCTGTCTCTGTCCCTAATCTCTCTAAATTTTTAGCTAATTCCATATTTTAATCCTTTTTATATTTTATCTCCTGTTTCTATAAATTAATTTTGAACTATTCAACTCTTTTAAGTTTTTACAGCCCATTAAAACCATATTTCTATTTAACTCATCGTGCATATTTTGTAACAAATGTTCAACACCTTGTTGGCCACCTGCGGCCAAAGAGAACAGAAACATTTTTCCAAAACTACATGCTTTAGCTCCAGCTGCTAAAGCTTTTAAAACATGCGTTCCTCTTCTTACACCACCATCTAAGATAATCTCAATTTTATCACCTACAGCGTCTGAAATTGCCTTTACTTGATCAAAAGGAGATCTGGAACCATCTAATTGACGGCCTCCATGATTTGAAACCATTATCGCTGTGCACCCTATATCAATTGCTTTTTTTGCATCATCAACTGACATCACTCCCTTTAATGCAAATGGACCATTCCATTTTTTTACACAATACTCAGCGTCTTTCCAATTCATCGAAGGATCGTATTGTTCATTAATATATTCTATAACTGATTTTGCAATGTTAGTACCTTTGTCTGTTTTTGTTGCAACATTTGCTAATTTAAATTTTCCGTGAGTTATATAATTTATTACCCATTTTGGATGCATAGCAAAACTTAATAAACTTTGTAATGTGAGCTTAGGGGGTGTTGTAAAACCAGTACGATGATCTCTTTCTCTATTACCCGCTACTAATGTATCAACCGTTAAACACATTCCATCAAAGCCTGATCTTTTACAACGATCTATCAAATCATCTGTGATTGATTTATCTTTGTGTACATAAAGTTGAAACAATTTTGGACCACCAGCAATATTAGAAATTTCCTCAATTGTATTATTTGCCATTGTTGACATACTGTAAAATGTACCAAATTTACCCGCGGCTTTAGCTGAAGCTTTATCTCCATCATGATGATAAAGCCTTTGCATAGCACACGGAGATAAAAATATTGGCATGTCAATTTTTTTTCCAAATATAGTTGTTGATAAATCAGGTTTTCCAACACTTGTAAGAATATTGGGAACCAAATCACATTCATTAAAAGATTCAGTATTTCTTTTTAATGTAGTTTCATCATCAGCTCCTCCATCAATATAATGAAAAATAGGTGAGGGTAATTTTCTTTTTGCTATATTTCTAAAATCTTCAAAATTGTGACAGTTTTTTAAGCTCATCAAAAATATTAAATTTTTCTAAATCTTAAATTATTTCTATTTAGATCTGATATTTTTGTGCAACCCATCAATTTCATATTTCTCTCTAACTCGGCCTTGTACTGTCCTAATGCTCTCTCGACACCTGCTTGACCCGCAGCAGCTAATGCATAAAGATATAATCTTCCACCTGAGCAAGCTTTCGCGCCCAATGATAATGCCTTAAGCATATGAGTGCCTCTATGGATTCCACCTTCACATATTACATCAAGTTTATCTCCAACTGCATCAACTATTTCAGCAAGTTGATCAAAAGGAGATCTTGACCCATCAAGTTGTCTACCACCATGATTTGAAACCATTATACCTGTGCATCCTATATCAACAGCTCTTTTAGCATCTTCAACACTCATCACTCCTTTTAAAGCAAAATGTCCACCCCATTGAGAACAAAGTTTTTCAGCATCTTTCCAATTCATAGACTGATCAAGCATAGTAGAAAAATAATTTCCTATAGAGGAGTTAGTGCTCGTACCCTCTTTCACAAAATCTTGTAAATGAGGTAATTCAAATTTACCTTTTGTTAAATAGTTTATCCCCCACATTGGTTTTGTAGCAAAACTAAATAAACTTGATAGTGTCAATTTAGGAGGAGATGTAAAACCAGTGCGAAGATCTCTTTCACGATTTCCACCAGTTATAGTATCTACTGTTAAAGCCATTACATCAAATTTTGCTGCTTTTGCTCTTTCTAAGCAAGAGTCATTTAAACCTCTATCTTTGTGAAAATAAAACTGAAACATCTTAGGAGTGTCAATCATAGAAGATATTTCCTCTACACTCACAGTAGCTAAGGCTGAAACACCAAACATTGTATTAAATTTTTGTGCAGCTCTTCCAACAGCTCTTTCACCATCATAATGAAAAAGCCTTTGCAAAGCAGTTGGTGCTAAATAAAAAGGTAAATCTAATTTTTTACCAAATATTGTAGTTGATAAATCAACTTTTTCGACTCCTCTTAAAACATTTGGAACTAAATCAACATCATCAAATGCACTTGTATTTCTTTGATAAGTAATTTCATCATCTGCAGCACCATCAATATAATGAAATATTGGAGAAGGTAATTTTTTTTGAGCTAGTTTCCTAAAATCACTAAAGTTATAACAATCTTTTAGTCTCACAACTTTATATTAAAAGTTTTTTAAAATATTGAACATATAACTATTTGCCCCAGGATTCTTAACGCCTAGGCTTGCATTTGATAAATGATTATATGATAAACCTAAATTTGTGCCTTCTGATATAGAGTAATTTGCTTGTAGCTCGGTTTTAAATTCTATTGCGTGACCTAAATCTTTTCCATTACCTTCATGATAAATACCCGGAGTAAAACTTGGAGTTAAATTTAATTTGTCACTTAATGAATAATTCCATTCTACACCAGTATAAATATATGCAGCTGAATTTTCTGTAATAAAAGCACCTGTCACAGGAGAAGCAATTCCTAAAAAAGTATCTCTTTCTAAATTTTCGTTTTGATGTTGAAATCCAAATAGTACAGCTTTTTGTTTATCATCACTAAAATCAAAATTTCCTGTATAAAAATTATATTGATGTTCACTGATAGTTTTTTTTTCTTCTGCTTGTAAAATATTTACAAAAGAAATAATTGCTAACAAAAATACTATTAATAGGTTTTTAATTTTCATTTTATTTTTTTATACATTATTGCACCGCCTAACAAAAATAACAATAACGGTAATACCCATAAAATATAAGTATTTTTGTTTAATTTTGGATCATAAATAATCCAATCTCCATATTTTTCTCTCAGAAATTCATATATAGAATTTTCTTCCAATCCCTCATCTATTTTTTTATCGACGATTAATTTAATAGTGTAAGCAAATTCTGACTCTGAGTCATACACAGATTGTCCTTGGCAAATTAAACAACGAATATTTTTTAAAATTTTAATTTTTAATTCATCTTTTTTTTCATCAGATTTCAAATGAGAGAAACCTAAAAATAAAAATAAAATTATAAATATTCTTAAAATTTTCATTTAGTAGCTAATTTAATTTCCTTTACTATCTCTTCATTAATTGGGCCGATAAATTTTTTTATGATTATCTTATTTTTATCAATTAGAAAAGTTTCAGGTATACCATAAGCTCCAAATTCTACACTCAAAGTTCCATCAATATCGGTTATGATTTGAGAATAAGGATTTCCAAATTCATTAATAAAATTTTTAGCATTGTTCAGCTTATCTTTATAATTTATTCCAACTAATTTAATTGATTCTGTTTCGCTCAATTCTACCAATAAAGGATGTTCAGTTCTACAAGGAAGGCACCATGATGCCCAAATATTTACAACATAAAAAACATCTTCATTAAAAATTTTTGTAGAATTTAAATAAGTATTTGAATTAAAATCTTTTGCTTTAAAAAATGGGATTGCTTTTTTATTGTTAATATTAGGAGAATAAGTGTTTGAACTATTTAAGCCCTTATAAAAAACAACAAAACAAAAAACTAAAAAAATTATTATAATTAATAAAATAGATTTATTTTTCATATTGTTTTTTAAAAAAACTCATTAATCCACCAAGACTTATTAGTAAAACTGAAATCCAAATCCAAATCATAAACGGCTTTTCTTGGTACCTCACATTAAAATATTCATTTCCTTTAACTAAGTTCATTACTAAAAACTTATCCTCCAATAATGTTGTTTTTATATCAGCCTCACTTGTAATTATAACAGGTTGATTATAAATTCTAATTTCAGGTTTTAATTCAAAAATTTTTCCATTTTCATTTTTAATTTCAAAATGTGCGATGATAGAGTTAAAATTACTCTTACTTTTTTCCTCTATTTTTTTAAAAAAAATTTCACTATTATTGTAAGTATATTTTTTACCAATCTTCATATTAGTAATAATTTCAGATGATAAAATACTATTAAATAAAATACTAAGTATTAATAAGCTGAAACCAAAGTGAGCTATTATTTGAGAAGAATTATTAAATTTTTTGGTAAATAATTCTTTTAAAGTTGTAAAGAATAAAAAAAATGCAACAGAAACTAAAACCGTATAATATAATATTTCAGTTGTTAAATTTTTGATTATAAATAATGAAAGAATTATTGAAATTATGAAAGTAATTATTAAAGAATTTTTATTATCAATTTTTGATTTAATCCATTTTAAACCTGGTCCAAGAGACATAAATATAAAAAAAGGGATTAAAAAAGGTATTATTAATTTGTGATAAAAGGGAGGTCCTACCGATATTTTTTCACTCGCTATTACGTCCAAAAAAATAGGATAAACTGTACCAATTAAGACAACAGACAAAAAATACATCATAAACCAATTATTTATTAATATAGAAGTCTCTTTACTCAGCAAAAAAAAATTATTTAAATCTTTATTATTATCTTTGAAATAGAAAAAAAATATTACTAATGACAAAATAATTAAAATAAATAAAAAAATTAATATAAAAACTCCTCTTGAAGGATCATTTGCAAACGTATGTACAGAATTTAATATTCCAGACCTCACTAAAAAAGTTCCACACATACTTAATGTAAATGATGTAATGGATAATATAATTACCCAAGATTTTAATGTGGCTCTTTTTTCTAAAACTATAATACTATGTAACAATGCTGTTAATGTTAACCATGGCATGAGTGAAACATTTTCAACAGGATCCCAGAACCAAAAACCTCCCCATCCCAATTCATAATAGGCCCAAATAGATCCAAGCATGATCCCAATAGTTAAGAAAATCCATGAAACTAAAATCCATTTTTTAATATGATAAGCCCATTCTCTTGAAACATAATTTTGAGTGACAGCAGCAAGTGATGCTGAAAAAATTATAGATGTGCCAACATAGCCTAAATATAAAATTGGTGGATGAATTGCTAAAGCTGGGTCCTGTAAAATTGGATTTAAACCAAGACCCTCTTTCGGCGTTGGAAATAAATAATTGAAAGGATTAGATGTCATTAATACAAACAAAAAAAATCCAATAATTATTATTTGTTGAAATAATAAAGTTAAAATTCTATATTTTTTGGGTTGTTCTTTTGATTTTATTAAAAATATAAAAATAAATAAAGTTAACACTAATAACCATAACAACAAACTTCCCTCATGATTTCCCCATGTTCCAGAAATTTTATAAAATAATGGTTTAGTAGTATGCGAATTATTGAAAACTGTCTCATTACTAAAGTCTGAATTAATAAAAGATAAGATCAAACTAATAAAACTTATAATTACAAAAAATAATTGCAAAAAAGATAAGGATAACAAATTTTGATTGATCACTTTACTTTTAATTTTGAAATCTTTTACTGAGTATCCGCTCAATAAGATAGAAAAGAACAATCCTAAAATTAATGAATAATAACCTATTTGACTAGCAAGCAATTTATTTATCTCCTAATGCTTCTTTTACTTCTGGGGGTTTATAATTTTCATCATGTTTTGCTAAAATTTTTGTAGCTGAGAAATAATTCTTATCTTTTAAAAAACCTTCAGCAACTACTCCTTTTCCCTCAGCAAATAAATTTGGTACGGCTCCTGAATAAATAACATTAATCTCATTTTTAAAATCAGTAATTATAAAGTTGACTTCATCAGATCTAATAGCAATTGATTGCTTTTTAACCATTCCACCTACTCTTATTTTTTTTTTACTTATTTCAACTAAAGACTTAATTTCGGACGGTGATTGAAAGTATACAACATTATCTTTTAAAGATTGTAAAATTAAAAAAACTGTTAAAATTACTGAGGCTAAAATTGAAGCTATAAATATAAATCGTAATTTAACTTTTTTACCATACATGGTTTGTTAGTTAAATATTTGATATATTGGATAATATTTCTCTATTAGTAATTTGTGATTTTGCAGCTTTAGCTTTCTCTGTATTTAGAGAACCATATTTAGATACAAATCTTTTTTGTTCTTTTGAAAGTTGTAATTTGGTTACAAAATATAAGGCTGTAAAACTAATCAATGTAAATGAAAAAGCCGACCATACGTAAGCTCCATAACCATTCATTGAAATTATTTCAATAATCATAATCTATTTAATCCTTTATTTTTTATTTTTATCAGTTCAGTATTATATTTCATCAAAAAAATAAGCAATGAAAAAAGAGCAAATGCCGCAGTCATAATACTTAGAGGAATTAACATTGATGAGTGAATTGCTGTATTGGTTGATAAAATATTAATTGAAGCAGGTTGATGAAGTGTATTCCACCAATCAACAGAAAATTTAATTATTGGAATATTTACCGCACCTATAATTGCTATTAATGAAGTTATTCTTATCACTTTTTGATTGTCTTCATAAATTCTCCAGGCCAATAAATACATTCCATAAAACAAAACCAAAATAAACATCGAAGTTATTCTTGCATCCCAAGCCCACCAAGTTCCCCAAGTGGGTTTACCCCAAATAGATCCTGTGACTAATGCGATGATACTAAAAACAAATCCAGAAGGTGCTAAACTTTTTGCAATTAAAGAAAAAATTTTATTTTTAAATATAAAACTTCCTAGAGATAATAATGCTAAAGCTGAAAATATTCCTAAAGAAATCCAAGCTGCTGGCACATGAACGTACATTATTCTTACCGCATCACTTTGTTTGTAGTCCTCTGGAGATAAAATTAATGCTTCAACTAAACCAATTGATATAACGATAATGAATAAAAATAAAACATACTTTATTGATTTAGAAGTAACTGCAAAAACTTTATTAGGTTCAAAAAATTTAAACATATTTAGATTATATATGAAAAAAATTAATTTCTAATTTTTATTATGGATATTTATCCTGATCAAGAATGAAGAGGGAGATAATGATGTTTTGAGTATGTTTTTAACACTCTTGATCAGAATTAAAAAAAATTAACAAAAATCTATGTCAAAGATTTGAGACAATTGTGTTTAAAAAATGAATTAATTAGAAGGTTTGAAGTAACTTGAGCCTTTTTTGCCTGAAAAAATCTCCTCTATTAAAGGATGCTTGATTGGCTCTTCTGAATCATCAATACATAAATTTTGTTCTGAAACATAAGCCTCATAAGTAATTTCATCATTTTCAGCTAATAAATGATAAAAAGGCTGTTCCTTTTTTGGGCGAACATTTTTTGGAATAGACTGGTACCACTCTTCTGAATTATTAAACTCAAAATCCACATCATAAATAACACCTCTAAACTCAAAGTGTTTATGTTTAACTATGTCTCCAATTGAAAATTTAGCTTTTTGAATTGCCATAGATATTAATATGGTGTTTTAAAAATAAAAATCAATAAAAAAAATATAAATGTTTTGTGGATATGCTAATATGTCACAAATGAATAAATCATTTCTTAAATTTATTACTGACTTTGGCCCTCTAGCAATATTTTTTTTCTTTTATTACTACAACGATAAAAACTTATCAATTGCAATCCCACCACTAATAGTTGCAACATTAATAGCATTATTTGTTGTATGGTTTTTTGAAAAAAAAATACCTATGATGCCTTTAATAAGTGGAATTCTAATCACTTTTTTTGGGGGACTTACAATCTATTTTAATGATCCAATTTTTATTTATATTAAACCCACAATAATAAATATAATATTTGCTTTAGCTTTACTTTTTGGAAAATACTTTACTAAAGAACCAGTTCTTAAGAAAATAATGGGCAAAGCAATTTCATTAACAGATTTGGGTTGGGAGTTATTAAATAGAAGATGGGTTTTTTTCTTTTTTGGCCTTGCAATTCTAAATGAATGTATATGGAGAACTCAATCAGAAGAATTTTGGGTAAATTTCAAAGTTTGGGGTATGTTTCCGATAACACTTGTATTTACAGGTCTTCAAATATCTTTAATAAATAAATATAAAATTGATGAGTAATAATCTAAAATTAATAATTAATAATCATTATAATCAAATAGAAGAAAAACAATTTTTTGAAAAAGATGAGCTAAAAATTATTTTAGATTTATATGCTAAGATGGTTTCAGAAGGATCATGGAAAGATTATGGTTTAAATATTTCAACCAAACAAGTTAGTTTTAATGTTTTCAAAAATGCTACAGAAAATGCTTTATATAAGATCTGCAAAAACTTTAATCCTAATAGTAGAAATTTAAAATACTTGATTAGTGATACAAACGGAAAAATATTGAAAAACTCTTCAAATTTAAGAACTTTACTTAAAAACACGAATTGGAAAAAGCTTAAAAAATAAAAATTATCGTCTTTGACCGAATAATCTAAGCAGCATTATAAATAAATTTATAAAGTCTAGGTAAAGTGTCAAAGCTCCCATAACAGCTTTCTTGCCCATTAATTCACCTGAGTCAGAAGCAGCATACATATTTTTAATTTTTTGAGTATCATAAGCTGTTAGTCCTACAAATATTAAAACACCAAGTATAGAAATAACAAAATACATCATTGAAGATTTTAAGAATATATTTACTAAGGAAGCAATTATAATTCCAATTAAACCCATCATCAAAAAAGAACCAAATTTTGTTAAATCTCTTTTAGTAGTATAGCCATAAATACTCATTGCACCAAAAGTTCCTGAAGTAATAAAAAAGACTCTCGCTATACTTGCTTGAGTATAAACTAATAATATCCATGATAATGATAGTCCCATCAATGCCGCAAATATCCAAAATACAGTCTGTGCTTTTGATGCGCTCATCTTGTTAATACCAAAACTCATATAAAAAACTACACCAAGTGGTGCTAACATTATTACCCATTTTAAAGGTGAAAAAAATACTGCTTTACCAAGTGAAGTAAAGTCTACAACATCACCTGCAGAGTTTGTTTCAGCAGCAAAATAAAAGGTTATTAATGCGATAATACCTGTTAGCAAAACTCCTGAAGCCATAAAATTATATACTTTAAGCATGTAGGCTCTTAAGCCTTCATCCATTACAATGGTTGATTGTTGTGCTTCCTTTGCTCTAGCTAAAATACCTTTTTTATCAAATTCCATAATAATAGAAATATATAGTCTTTTACTAATTATTCAAGATGCCTTAAAAGATTAATAAAAAAAATTAATTCTATAAAACCTTAATGAATTACAAAAAATTAGGAAATACAGATATAAATGTAAGTACAATTTGTCTCGGAACAATGACTTGGGGTGAACAAAACACTCAAGAAGAAGGATTTGAGCAAATGGATTATGCTTTGGAAAATGGTGTAAACTTTTGGGATACAGCAGAATTGTATGCAATACCTCCTAAGAAAAATACCTATGGAAAAACGGAAGAAGTAATTGGTAATTGGTTTAAAAAAACAAAAAAAAGAAATGAAATAATACTTGCAACTAAAGTTTCGGGACCTGGTTTAAGTTGGATTAGAGGCGGAGGTAATCAATATGACGAAAAAAATCTTAATAAAGCAGTTGAGGGAAGTCTTAAAAGATTAAAAACTGATTATATTGATTTATATCAATTACATTGGCCTGAAAGAAAAAGTAATTTTTTTGGAAGACTAGGTTATCAACATAAAGATGAAGGTGATTGGAATAAATTTGAGGATATTCTTAATTCTTTAGATAAAATAATAAAAAGTGGAAAGGTTAGATACATTGGGCTTTCAAATGAAACGGCATGGGGTTTATCAAAGTTTTTAGAAATTTCAAAAACTAAAAAACTTCCTAGAATAATGTCAGTTCAAAATCCATATAGCCTATTAAATAGAACCTATGAAGTTGGGCTTGCAGAAGTCTCGGTAAGAGAAGAAAGTGGTTTATTGGCATATTCTCCATTGGCTTTTGGTTATTTAACTGGAAAGTATAGGAATGGAAAATTACCTGAAAAATCAAGAATGAAATTATTTGGAGATCAATTTGATAGGTATAAAAGCAAAAATGGACAATTAGCTATAGAAAAATATTATGAAATAGCAACAAAACATAATTTAGATTTTGCTCAAATGAGTCTCAAATTTTGTGAAGTCCAGCCCTTCATTACGAGTGTTATAATTGGCGCTACAAAAATGGACCAGTTGAAAACTGATATAGAAAGTGTAAATATAAATTTAACTGAAAATGTTATAAATGAAATTAATGAAATACAAAAAATTTATCCAAATCCATGCCCATGATTAAAAAATCAATATTAATAATTTTTTTTACTATTTTTTCTAATCAAGTTTTTTCTGATGAAGTGAAAAAAATGGGTACTCATAAAGATTGGGAAACTTTTATTATAAAAAATGAAACTGGCAAAATTTGTTTTGCACAATCAAAGCCTGTTTTACAAGCTCCAAAAAAAGATCCTCGAGAAGCAAGATTATTTATTAGTTTTAGGCCAGCTGAAAATATAACTAATGAGATCAGTATTACTAGTGGATATAATTATAATACAAAAAATTCTATCAAAGCTATTTCAGGTAAAAACAAATACACATTTGATATTATTCGAGAAAATTTTGCCTGGATTACAGACAAAAATTTTGAAAAAAAAATGATTAAAACTATGAAAAAAGGATCCAGAATAATGGTTAAAGCTTATAATCAAAAAGGATCTCAAACTATAGACCACTACTCTCTATTAGGTTTTACTAAAGCATATAAGGCTACTAAAGCAAACTGTAGTTAAATAATGAAACCTCAAAAAAGAATAGTACTCGCTTACTCGGGTGGATTAGACACGTCTATTATATTAAAATGGCTGCAAGAAAATTATAAAGCAGAAATTATTTGCTACACAGCAGATATTGGTCAAAAAATTGATAAAAAAAAAATTATAAAAAACGCTAAAAGATTAGGTGTTAAAAAAATTATTATTCAAAATTTAAAAAATATTTTTGTAAAAGATTATGTCTTCCCAATGCTAAGAGGGCATGCAATTTATGAAGGGGTTTATTTATTAGGGACATCAATTGCAAGACCTCTAATTGCAAAAGATCAAATTAGAATAGCAAAAAAATATAAAGCTTATGCAGTATCTCATGGTGCAACAGGAAAAGGAAATGATCAAGTTAGATTAGAACTTGGTTATCATTTTTTTGGACCAAAAATTAAAATAATTACACCTTGGAGAATATGGAAACTTAAATCTAGAACTGATCTTATTAAATACGCAAAAAAAAATAATATTCCTATTCCAAAAGATAAAAAAGGAGCTTCACCCTTTTCAGTTGATGATAATCTTTTTCACACCTCAACTGAAGGTAAAGTTTTAGAAAATCCAAAAAACTCTGCTCCAGAATTTATATTTGAAAGAACAGTTTCCCCGGAAAAATCTCCTAATAATACAACATTTGTATCTATTAATTTTAAAAATGGTGATCCAATTGGAATTAATGGAAAAAAGTTAAGTCCAGCTACATTACTTGAAAAATTAAATAAAATTGCTGGGAAAAATGGAATAGGTAGAGTTGATTTAGTCGAAAATAGATTTTTAGGAATAAAATCAAGAGGAGTTTATGAAACTCCAGGTGGGACAATTTTGATTAATGCTCATAGAGCAATAGAGTCTGTTACTTTAGATAAAAAAACAATGCACAGAAAAGACTCTATAATGCCCAGATATGCTGAATTAATATATAATGGTTATTGGTATTCAAAAGAAAGATTAAAACTTCAAAAAATAGTAGACTTAAAAAAAAACAAAGTTAATGGAACTGTAAAATTAAAACTTTATAAAGGTAACATCACTATTTTATCAAGGATCACTAAAAGTAATGCATATTCTATTAAAAAGGTATCTTTTGAAGAAAATAAATCATTTAATAGATTAAACGTTGAACGATTTATTAATTTTCACAAAAAGAAATTGAAATAATCTAAAATATTATTTTGCTTTTTTTTTAGCAATTACCCTAGGGTCTGGAATAGCTCCAAATGATAATCGAATTACACTTACTACTACCCATCCCAGTGCCATTGAAGATAATATATAATATATAAAAGCTAGAGATTCACTTCTTGCAAAATCATGCAAATCAGCACCAAAATATATTATATTCCAAAAAAGGAAGAAAAATATTTCATAAAATATAATAATTTTAAACATTCGGAAATGTTGACTATAATGTTTTCTTTTTAATTCAAATTTTTTATATCAATTTTTTGTCGCAGTTGATATATTTGCCTTTAATTGATTTAATCTGCGACAAAAAAAACAAAGAATGAGAATAAAATATAAATTATTCACATAATTTATGGAAAACGTAACTAAAAACTTACAATTAGTTTTATTATCTATAATTCTAGTCAGCACAATTATAGCTGTTGGAATCGAAATTAGAACAATGTTTTCTAATAAATCTGTTACTTTAGCAGATTTACTTTTAATGTTTCTTTACTTAGAAGTAATTGCAATGGTAAGAATTTTTTGGGTCCAACAATCAATAAGTATCACATTGCCTTTGCTTATTGCAATAACAGCATTATCTCGATTTATAATATTACAAGGTAAGGAAATGGATCCAGCAGGTTTAGTTTATGAAGCGGTAGCTATAGTGCTCATTGCCGCTGCAATAGTTATTTTAAGATTAAGACATAGTGACAAACTCGGTATCAAGCCAAAAAAAAATCGTAAGTAAAAAGAATGGACCCTAAATATTTAATTTTTGGAGCGACTGGCTCTATTGGATCAAATTTAGCTACTCAATTATTTAACTCTAATCAAAATATACATCTTGTTGCAAGAAATGAACAAGAAGTAAAAACTCTTTCAGAAAAATTTAAATGTACTTATTCTGTGGCTGATGTTTTAGAAGATAATTTTATTGAAAAAGTAAAATCTCAAATTTCCGAAGTTAAAGGGATTGCTTACTGTGTTGGTTCAATAGATTTAAAACCTTTCAGAATGGTTAATGAACAAGACTTTAATAAGTGTATGAAATTAAATCTTTATTCAGCAGTTGAAGCTATAAAAGGTTACCAAGAAAGTTTAAAAAAGAATAAAGGTTCAGTAGTATTGTTTTCAACAGTAGCAGCTCAAAGAGGATTTACTAATCATGCAATAATCGCTTCAACCAAGGCAGCTGTAGAGGGATTGACTGTCTCACTAGCAGCTGAATTTGCTCCAAATATTAGAGTAAATTGTATTGCACCTAGCTTAACAAATTCAAAAATTGCGGAGCCAATGTTAAAAAATAAAGCATTAGCAGATGGGATAGCTAAAGCTCATCCCTTAAAAAGGTTGGGTGAAGGTAAAGATTCAGCTTCTCTTGCAAAATTTCTTATCACAGAAGATAGCTCTTGGGTTACTGGTCAAGTTATAGCTGTGGATGGGGGTAGATCAAAACTATCTTAATTAATATGAAAAGAAATAATAAGAAACAAGATTCTATTGCATTTTTATTCGCAAGTAAGCATATCCGTTATTACTATGCTTTTTTCTGGATAATTTTAATTAGTTACCTAATTATAAGTTAAGCTTTATTTAGAAGCACATTTTTTTGAACAATATTTAACTCTTTCCCAATTAAGCTTCCATTTTTTTCTCCAGACAAAAGATCTTTTACAAATTGGACAAATTTTTGAAGGTAAATTTTGTTTTTTCATTTGAGCTGACTTTTATTTTTTAAAAATAAAAAATAAGCAATAAATTCATAAACATAATGAAAAAGAATATATAATGGTTTTATTGAAAATATTTTTGATAAAAATTTATATTTCGGAATTTTAGACCATATAATAATAAAAGCTTGAGCGCCTCCTATAACCTTTCCATTATCTATCACATGTAATCTTCTTAGAAGTTCCTCTTTTGATTTTGAAGTAATTTTTAAAGCTTCTTCATTATTTGTTATATCAATCCATTCTAGATTGCTGTCAGATATCTTTTTATAATGATTAATTTCAAATCTACAAATATTACAAGAGTTATTGAAATAAACTTTAATTCCCATATGTATTTTTACTTATAAATTTTGCAGCTTCAGATAAAATTAATTTTTTTCTCTCTTCTTTCATTTTATCAAATATTCTAACCATCATAGAGAGTCTTGGGTTTTTTAAAAAAAAATTTCTATTTCTATTGATAAATCTCCAATACAAACCATCCATAATATTGCACCAATCTCCTTTTTTAAAATCCATCATTTTCATAAAATAGCTTGAACCACAAATATAAGGTTTTGTTGCAAAAATTCCTCCATCGCTAAATAAACCCATCCCGTAAACATTAGGCACCATTACCCAATCAGATGAGTCCACAAACATTTCCATAAACCATTTATAAACTATTTGCGGTTTTATTTCACAAAGGTTCATTATATTTGAAAGTATCATAAGTCTCTCTATGTGATGTGACCATCCATAGCTTATAGCATTTTTGATAGCGTAATCTAGCGGCGGGAGACCTGTTGTTCCATCGTACCAAGAATTTTTCATTTTTCTATTTTGTTTAAAAAAATTTCCTTTTTCCATTTCTAAACTATAATTTTGATAGATACCCCTCATAAATTCACGCCATCCTATAACTTGTCTAATGTAACCCTCTAAAGAGTTTAATTTGATTTTATTTTTTTTGTGAGATTCTAAAATTTTTTTAATAACTTCATCTGGTGTTATTAGACCTAAATTTAAATAAGGACTAAGAGCACTATGAAAAAGTACATTATCTTTTTGATTAACTGCATCCTCGTAATCCCCAAATAAATTAAATTTTTCTTTTATAAAAAAATTTAATAACTTAATCACATCCTGATATTCTGTAGCAAACCAAAAATTTTCAGTATTTCCTGGGTGATTTTTAAATATTTTTTCGATAATTGGTGCTAAAGTTTTTGTGTGTTTAGTTTTTTTTATTTCAGGAAATTTAGGAACTGATACATTGCTCGGAAGTTTTTTTCTATTATCTTCATCAAAACTCCACTTACCACCTTCAGGGTTTCCATCATTTTTCATCAGAATATTAAATTTTTGTCTTCTTTCCTTGTAAAATGACGCCATGAACGGTTTCTTTACTTTTGAAAGATAATTTTTAAAATCTTCTCTTGTATTAAGAAACATTGGTGAATTCACAATGTTCCATTTTATTTTATTTTTATTTAAAAAATTTTTAATTTTTTTCTCAAAATGTTTATCTTCAATCTCAAAGCTAGTAACCTCTTTAATATTTTTAGACCTGATTATTTTATTTAATTTATCTATATATTTTTTTTTAAAATCACTCGTATCAATTTTTGAATATATAATTTTAAAATTTTTTTTCTTCAAACTTTCTGCGTATGACCTCATCGAGGATAAAAATAATAAAATCTTTAGCTTATGATGCTTTTCATATGAACATAATTCATAGTCTTCAGACATGAACAAGATATGATTTTTTTTATATTTTTCTATGTACTTTTGATCAAATAATTGATTTCCAAGTATTAAAAGTAAATTCATAATTTTATAAAAGATATATATCAGAAAATTATTTTTTCGATGCGGCAGGATCTCTTAAATTTATTTGATAAAATAATCTAAATTGAAAAGGTATGATTACCTTTTTCATCAATGTTGATTTCATATTCATTACAAACATGTAATATATTAAGATATGAATAAAGATGTGGAAAAATATTTCCATCGGAAGATTGTTCATAAATTAGATTGTCTAATTTTAATGCTTCTATTTTTAATAAGACTAAATCTCTCTGATTTAAAAAATATTTATTTAAAGTCCCTTTCAATTGATCTTTGTTTGAAAAATGAATAAAGCCATCTTCTTGATCTTTATTAGAACCATAAAATTTTCCTTTTTTTTTTGCCTCAAGCCATTCAGTTTTAGTACAAATTTTATAAATATACTTTAGATCCATCAATTATATTTTAAGAATATCACTTTTAAATTTTGAATACAAAATATTAGAATAGTTGTTCATTTTTTTCATATTAATTTGTGCTTCCTTGTCAAATTTTTCTAGAGCATTTGAACCTAATTGTTTTTCTAAAGCAGACTTGTATTCTGGAACACATCCCCATTCATTTACGGTTGTATCTTTAACTTCAATATGAAATTGAATTCCGTAAGCATGATTTTGATATTTAAAAATCTGATATTTGGTTTCCGAAGAAGAAGCTAAAAGAGTTATGCTATTATTATTTTCTAAACCTTGAACTTCATAAGAGTGCCATTGTAAAGAAGTTATTTTCTCAGGGAATTTGCAAAATAATGGGTCTGTGTTTTTATTTTCTTTAAAATTAACATCCAACATTCCTATTTCAGGATTTTTTGATTTAACAACTTTTCCCCCTACTACTTCACCTAAAAGTTGACAGCCTAGACAAAAACCTAAATATGGCTTTTTTAAATCTATAACAAATTTTTTTATTGATTTTTTTTCATCAACTAGCCATGGATATTCTTTTTCCATCCAGGTATCCATTGGTCCACCCATACAAAACATCGCATCAAACTTTGTTAAATCTTCTGGAATTTTTTCACCTTCATCTAATTCAATTGTGGTAAGATTAAATCCATCAAGTAACATTAAATCTTTAATATATCCTGGGTCTTCTATCTTAATATGTTGTAATATTAGAATATTCATTTTTTATAGAAGTTAGTTTAAAACATTTCTTGAAATAATACTTGGCTTAAATTTGCTTTTTTTTTAACTCTAAATTATAAAAAACAACTTTTAAATGACAAAGTTAACAATTTTAATTATTTTTATTTTTATTTATAACTCTTCAATAATTTCTATGGAAAAAAAACCTTATCATCATCTTCCTGATGGCACATTTAGAAATCCAGAAGGATCACCAAAAAGGGATACAAATTTTAAGTGGTCATTTAAAATTTTTAACCAAGAAAAAAAGAAACTTAATATGACCGTCCCTGAAGAGCATGTTGTTAAAAAAGAGAAAGTATTGTCTAATTTAGAAAAATTAAAAGACACTGATTATATCGCTTGGATTGGTCATGCTACATTTATAATAAAATTAGGAGAAACAACAATAATTACAGATCCGGTATTTTCCAAAAATGCAGGCCCTTTAATATTTGGTCCAAAAAGGTTCACTGAACCAGCCTTAAAGCTTAAAGAAATTCCGAAAATTGATTTATTTTTACTCACTCACAATCATTATGATCATCAAGATATGACGACAATTAGAAGATTTCCATACAAAAGTGCCAAGGTTATGCTTCCACTTAAACTTGGAAAATATTTTTCAAGAAATGGCTACAAAGATGTTAACGAAATGGATTGGTACGATGAGATAAAGATTAATGATAAATTAAAAATAACTTTGTTGCCTGCAGTGCATTGGTCAAAAAGAAGTTTAACAGATACTAACAAAACTTTATGGGGTAATTTTTTAATTGAATACGATGGTAAAAAAATCTTTTTTGCATGCGATACTGGCGTTGGCAACATTTATAAGGACCTTGGAAAAAAATATGGTCCAATAGATCTTACTTTAATTAATATTGGTGCTTACAATTTTTATCCACTTTCTCCCTACAAAGATAAATCTGCCTACCACACTAATCCTGAAGAAGCTCTACAAATAGCTCAAGATTTAAAAAGTAAAAAGGTTTTAGGGACTCATTGGGGTACTTTTGTCTTATCCTTAGAGCCAATTATGGAACCGCCAGTTAGATTTAAAAATAATGCTGAAAAATATGGATTTAAAAAAGAAGAAGCGATTATATTTAAAATTGGAGAAATTAACTCTTTAAAAAATTTTTTTGATTAATTTTGTAATCTTTTAAAACACTCAACAGTGTTTTTTAGTAAACATGCTATAGTCATTGGTCCAACTCCGCCTGGCACAGGTGTTAATGCTTTAGCAATTTTTGAAACTTCATCGAAAGCTACATCTCCTACTATTCCTTTTTCAGTTTTATTTATTCCAACATCAATTACAATTGCATCTTTTTTAATCCAATCAGCTTTGACAAGTTCAGGAATTCCTACAGCTGCAACTATTATGTCTGCTTCTAAACATTCAGCTTTGAGGTCTTTTGTTTTTGAATGAGTAATTGTTACAGTGCAATTTTCTTTTAAAAGAAGTTGCATCATAGGCTTACCATTTAGATTAGATCTTCCTATAACAACTGCTTTTTTTCCATTCAAATTTTTTTCGTATTTCTTTATTAATAAATAACACCCAAGTGGAGTACAAGGTACAGTACTTTCATAGCCAGAGGATAAATTTCCAACATTTATTGGATGAAAACCATCAACATCTTTTGAAGGAGAAATTTTTTCTATAACTTTTTTTTTATCAATATGTTTTGGTAGCGGTAACTGAACTAAAATTCCAGACACTAAACTATCTTTATTCAATTCATCAATTTTATCCAAAACTGTTTTTTCTTCTACATCATTTGGATACTTAATGATTTCAGATTTGAGACCCACTTCATTAGCAGCTTTTTCTTTCATTCTTACATAAATTTGACTAGGTGCTAAATCACCAATTAATATAACAGTCAGACCAGGAGCTTGATTATTTTTCTTCTTTAGCTGAGAAACTTCTTTTTTAAGTTCCTCTCTAATCTCAGCGGCTATTTTTTTTCCATCAATTAAAATCATAAGTAAGACTAAAATATCATTGGTGCTATGTACAATTTCATACACATTTCTACAAACCAAATCAACAAAAGTAATATCACTGGTGAAATATCTAAACTACCCAGATTAGGTAAAAAGTGTCTTATTTTATTTAAAATTGGATCTGTCAAACGATATGTTAATTCTAAAATAGAATAAACAAATCTATTTTGAGTATTTAAAACATTAAATGCAACTAACCAACTTACAATTACATTGGCAATTACTACATAGGAATAAAGTTTTAATATTTGTAAAATCAGATAAAAAATTGCGATCATTTTTTTTCAATATAAATTGAAGAGCTCGGAAAAGCGAATGACGCTTTATTTTTTTCAACTATCTGTTTTATTTCAATAGCTAATTTTTCTTTTATTGAAAGCCATTCATTCCAACTATCTGAGTTAGTAAAACAACGTACATACATATCGATAGAGCTATCAGAAAATTTATCAACTCTAACTGCTAAACCTATACTTTTATTAAAATCCTCACTTTTTTTTATATGATCTTCTATTTGATCTCTAATAGTTTTTAATTGTTCAACAGTAGTGTCGTATTGTAAAGTAATAACCCAACTAATTAACCAATTAGAAGTCTCACTAACATTAACAACTGCATTTTCAGCAAATTGAAAATTTGGAATAATTGCTAATGACTTATCAAATTTTCTTATTGTTGTTGATCGAAATCCAATTTTTTCAACTATACCCTCAATAATTCCTTCAACTAAAATCCAGTCACCAATCTTAAATCTCTTTTCAACTAAAACTAAAATTCCTGAAATTAAATTTTTAAATAAATCTTGAGCACCCAAAGCAACTGCTACACCAAATAAACCCAATCCAGCTATAATTGGTCCAATTTTAATTCCCCATAACTCTAAAACAGCAGCAAGACCTAAAATAAATATAAGAATTTTTAAAGATTTAATAATCCAACCAATCAATTCTCTAGTTAAAAGTTTATCGAGTCCACTCAGAATATAAGAAATTGGTTCTATAATTTGGTGAATAACCCAAAAGATTAAAATAGTAATTAAAGTTCTATTGATTGTGTCTACAACTTCCCTGCCTTCTACCGAAAAAGTCATATAATAACTTGCAATAAAAAAACCTAAAACTATTGGTAAAAATCTTGCAGGTCCAATTAATGCATTTACGAATGTATCGTCTAATTTGTTAGTAGTTCGTTTTGAAATAACTTCCAGTTTCTTAATAATAAGTTTACTTATTAATCCTCTAAAAATAAGGAAGATTAAAAAAATTCCAATTCCAATTAAAATTTGAAAAATATCTACACCTAAAATTCCTTTATTCCAAACGGATAAAAAGACGTCTGAAAAATTATTAAATAATTCCATAATTAAATTTTATATAACAAAAATTCTTCTTCTCCAGGATTAAAAAGAAAAATTTTTTTCCACTTAATTTCGTTCAATATTGACGATGTTTTTTCACCAATACACATCAAATTTGTGTTCATCCAAAGGCTTTCAGTTTGATGAATCTTAATAAAATCCAAAAAACTTAAAGCGCTATTTTGTGAATATATAAAAACTATATCAGGCATTCTAACCTTAAGTTCTTTAATAAAATTTTTATCGAAACTTTTATTATGAACAGTTTTGTAATTTACTATTCTTTGAATAGTATAGCCTGCTTTAGTAAGTTGATGATCAAGATCATCAGAAATGAATTCGCCACTTATGTAAACTAATTTGCCATACTTTGGGTCAAAATTCTGTAAAATTAATTCCTTTAAATTAGAAACATTTCCATCTGCCGCAATTACATTTTGAAAACCAATACTTCTAGCTTTTTTTTCTGTAGCGCTTCCAACACAAAAACATAAAATCTTTTTATCAATATTTTTTAAATCTAAATATTTAACAGCATTTGCACTTGTAAAGATAATTCCTTTATAAAATGAACTATCAGTTTCTTCATGTTTTAAAGGTAAAATTTTTATTAAAGGAAGATGGGAAACTTGATGGCCTAATGATTTAAATTTTAATATCATTTCAGAACTATCTTCTAATGGTCTAGTTAATAAAATATGCATACTATTTTTTATAAGAATTATTTGATTTTTTTTTTAATATCTCTCCTACTTCTTCACCAAGTTCTTTTGCATTTTCTATTTTTAAAGATTTTTTTTCATAAAATCTTTTTGTTCCATCTAAAGAAAAAAGCTCTGCCTCTAAAATTATTTTATCTTCTTTTATTAAAGCATGAACTCCAACAGCTGTTTCACAATCACCTTCTAAAACTTTTAAAACACTCCTTTCGGCTTGAGCTTTTTGGTAAGTCTCGTAATGATTTATCTTTTCTAAAATAGAAATAATCTCACTATCATCGTTACGACACTGAAGTGTTATAATTCCTTGTCCAGCACTTGGAATTATATCTTGAGCTGAAAAAATCTCCGTTATTTTATCATCTAATTTTAAAGATTTCATACCAGCACAAGATAGGATTAACGCATCATATAATCCATCATTTAATTTTTTTATTCTTGTATCTACATTTCCTCTTACAAGTTGACAATTAACATCAGATCTAATTCTTTGGATTTGAAAATCTCTTCTGTAGGAAGAAGTACCGATAACTGAACCAGCTTTTAAATCTCTTAGTTTCTTTTTCTCTTTAGAGATTAAAACTTCTCTAGGATCATTTCGTTCCAAAAAGGTATCTACTCTCAAACCATCGGTCTCTTTTGCTGGCATATCTTTCAGAGCGTGGACAGCAATATCAATCTTATTTTCCATAAGCTCTTTTTCAATATAATTTGAAAATAATCCCTTTCCACCAACATCTGATAATCTTGAGTCTTTAACTTGATCTCCTTCTGTAACTATTTTTTTTATAATTATATTGTTTTCTTCCAAGCTGGTATTTTGAATTATCTTATCCTTTGCTTTATTGGCATAAATAAGTGCTAATTTACTTCCTCTTGAACCTATAATAATTTTTTTATTTTTCATTTAATTACATTATAATTAATATTTATATTGAGATTGTATTATTAATAAAAATTAATTTAATGAAAAAAAAACCTTTAATTTTAGGAATTGAAACAAGCTGTGATGAGACTGCAGCTTCAGTTATAACGGAAAATGAACAAGGTTTTCCAGTAATTTTATCAAATATTGTTTCTAGCCAAATTGATGTCCATAAAGAATTCGGGGGTGTAGTACCCGAATTAGCAGCCAGATCTCATATAGAAAAAATTGATTTGATTACAAAAAAAGCCATTGATGATAGCGGAATTAAAATAGAAGATTTAGATGCAGTTGCATCAACTGCTGGTCCAGGTCTTATAGTTTGCTTGTCAGTAGGTTTAAGTTTTGGAAAAGCAATAGCATCATCAATGAATAAACCTTTTATTGCTGTAAATCATCTTGAAGGTCATGCTCTAAGTCCAAAATTAAATTCAAACTTAAACTATCCTTATCTTTTGCTTCTTATATCGGGTGGGCATACTCAGTTTTTAAATGTTAAAAATTTAGGAGATTACAAGAGATTGGGCACTACAATAGATGATGCTGTTGGTGAAGCTTTCGACAAAACTGCTAAATTAATTGGAATAGAATTTCCTGGTGGGCCACAAATTGAGAATTATGCAAAAAAGGGAAATCATGAAAAGTACAAATTACCTAAACCAATTTTTCATAAAGGAGGGTGTAATCTTTCTTTTGCTGGCCTAAAAACTGCAGTTTTAAAAATTTCAAAACAAATAAAAACAGAACAAGAAAAATATGACTTAGCTGCATCATTTCAAAAAACTGTTGAGGAAATTTTATATAAGAAAAGCAAAATTGCTTTTGAAGAATTCAAAAAAAATAATAATACAAATCACAATAAATTTGTAGTTGCAGGTGGTGTGGCAGCTAATAAAAATATAAGAAAAGTATTGGAAAAACTTTGTCATGAAGAAAAATTTGAAGCTATATTTCCGGCAACAAGTCTTTGTGGTGATAATGCTGCAATGATTGCAATGGTTGGTTTAGAAAAATTCAAATTAAATCAATTTAGTAATTTAGATTATCCTGCTAAACCACGATGGCCACTCGATAAAGATGCCCAATATTTAAAGGGTGCAGGAGTAAAACTTTAATGAAATATTTGTTATCCAATGAGTTCTGAAGCAATAAATTTTAGTTGGTCATGTAAAGATACTTGGAAAAAAAGTGCAAAAAATACTGCCTGGTGTTTGCTTGGATGTGCAATTGGTGATTTTGGTACAATATTGTTTTTTCAATTAACAAAAATTCCATTTCCTACTTTAAGTATTATGATTTTAGCAATTATAAATGGTTTGATAACCAGTATTATTTTAGAAACAATAATTCTAATTAAACAAAAAATTCCATTAATAAAATCATTAAAAACTGCTATGGGAATGAGTTTTATTTCTATGATAAGTATGGAGATTACAATGAACATGACAGATTATTTTTTAACCGGTGGGGCCATATTAAATTGGTGGATTGTTCCCATAATGTTAGTGGTTGGTTTTTTAACTCCATGGCCTTATAATTATTGGAGATTAAAAAAACATAATCAATCTTGTCATTAAATGAATTATTGGTTACTTAAATCGGAGCCTGATGTTTGGTCAATCGATCAACAAAAAAAAGCCGGATCGAAGGGTGCAACCTGGGACGGAGTCAGAAACTATCAAGCTGCCAAAAATTTAAAAGCAATGAGAAAAGGTGACCTTTGCTTTTTTTATCACTCAAATATTGGTAAAGAAATTGTTGGTATTGTAGAGGTTATTAAGGAAGCTTTTATAGATTTAACCGACAAGAATAAACGCTTTGTTGCCGTACAAGTTAAATTTAAAGAAAAATTAAAAAAAAATATTACTCTCGAAGAAATCAAGAAAATTAAGTCTTTAAGGCATTTATCCCTTATAAAACAAAGCAGATTATCAGTTATGCCAATAGATTCTAAAAGCTGGAAAATTTTAAATAACATGGGTAATATTTAATTGATGCCAAAAAAAAATAAAAAAAAATCGAGAAGAAAAAAAGTTTCAAGAAAAGCTAAATCGAGAAGAAAAAAAGTTTCAAGAAAAATTAAATCTAATGATAAAATAAACGACGATAAGGAATTAATTTTTAAAACTCGACCAGAATGGGTAAAAAATGCTTTAGTAAATAAGGCTCGCTATCAAAAAAAATATTCTGACTCTATAAAAAATAATAATGAGTTTTGGAAAAAGGAGGGGAAAAGAATTACCTGGATTAAACCTTACAAAAAAATTAAAGATATAAAATATAGTAATACAGAAGTTAGAATTAAATGGTATGAAGACGGAACTTTAAATGCTTCTGCAAACTGTATAGACCGCCATCTTAAAGATAAAAAAGATAAAACTGCAATTATCTGGGTTGGTGATGACCCAAAAGACTCACGAAAAATATCTTATCAACAATTATCTAAAGAAGTTTCAAAAGCTGCTAATGGACTAAAAAGTTTAGGCATTAAAAAAGGAGACAGAGTCACAATTTATCTAACAATGATTCCGGAGTTAGCTATAACAATGTTAGCTTGCGCTAGAATTGGTGCAATTCATTCAATTATATTTGGTGGATTTTCTGCTGACTCTATTTCTGGAAGAATTAACGATTGTGAGTCAGAATATATTATAACAGCTGATGAAGGTGTAAGAGGAGGAAAAACTATTCCTTTAAAAGAAATTACTGATGAAGCTTTATTGAAATGTCCTAATGTTAAAAAATGTATAGTTGTTAAAAGGACTGGCAATTCAATTGATTGGAATGATGAGAGAGATGTTTGGTATGAGGATTTAATTAAAAATGCATCGAATTTTTGTGAGCCAGAAGAAATGAACGCTGAGGATCCTTTATTTATTCTTTATACATCAGGTTCGACTGGTAAGCCAAAAGGTGTGTTGCATACGACTGGCGGCTATATGGTATATGCATCGATGACGCATCAATATATTTTTAATTATAAACCAAAAGATATTTACTGGTGTACAGCAGATATTGGATGGGTAACTGGTCATAGCTACATAATTTATGGACCACTAGCTAATGGAGCTACCACTATTATGTTTGAAGGAATTCCAACTTATCCAGATAATTCTAGATGGTGGCAAATTGTTGACAAATATAAAGTAAATATTTTTTACACAGCACCGACTGCTATTAGAGCTTTAATGAGAGATGGAAATGAACCAGTAAAAAAGACTTCTAGAAAATCTCTAAAGTTATTAGGAACAGTTGGAGAACCAATAAATCCCGAGGCTTGGATGTGGTATTTTAAAACAGTCGGAAACTCAAATTGTCCAATTGTCGATACTTGGTGGCAAACAGAGACTGGTGGAATTTTAATTAGTCCTCAAACTGGAGCTATTAATTTAAAGCCTGGTTCAGCTACTAAACCTTTTTATGGAATTAAACCTTCAATAGTAAATAAAGATGGAAAAGAAATAAAAGGTGCTGGTGAAGGTAGGCTCTGCATTTCACAATCCTGGCCAGGACAAATGAGAAGCGTTTACGGTGATCATCAAAGATTTATAGATACTTACTTTTCTCAATTTAATGGAAAATATTTCACAGGTGATGGCGCGAAAAGAGATAAAGATGGATATTATTGGATTACAGGAAGAGTTGATGATGTAATAATAGTCTCAGGGCATAATCTTGGTACTGCAGAAATAGAAAGTGCTTTTGTTGCCCATGACAAAGTAGCAGAGGCAGCTGTCGTGGGTTATCCACATGATATTAAGGGAAACGGATTGTATTGTTATGTAACATTAAATGTTGGTGAAGAAGATAATTTAGATCTAGAAAGAGAATTAAAGCTATGGGTAAGAAAACAAATTGGACCACTGGCGACACCTGATATCATTCATTTTTCACCTGGACTACCTAAAACAAGATCGGGAAAAATTATGAGAAGAATTTTAAGAAAAATCGCAGCTAATGAACATGACCAATTAGGCGATACAACCACACTTGCAGATCCTAGTGTTGTTCAAAGTTTAATTGATAATAGAAAAAATATTTAAAAATTTATTCTTTCACTAAATTCTTTTTTAACAACATCCCATTTTAAGATTACTGAATTTAAGACGATCTTTCGATCTAAAGTTTTTAATTCATCAGATATTGGAGCCCATTCATAAAGAGATAAAGCACTAGGATTAAAAGGTAGTTCTTTATAATAAATTTCCCAATTCAATTTTTGGAATCTTTCATCAAAATTTTTTTTTGCTTTATCAATAATATCTAGTGGCATTTTATTTGATATTTCATCATCTAAAATTTTTAGAAAAATTTCTTTCGCTTTATCAACTGTATTATAATTATTATTTGCTTTTAAATGAGAAAATGCAAAAAAAGTAAGATCTTGAAGAGCAACTGCATAGATATTCCATTTAGCTAAATTTACAGAAGACATAAATTCATCATTATCAAAATGAAGGACGTACCTAGTGCCCATTCTAGTTTTTAAATAACTATAAAGTGTAACTTGGGACACCCAAGCCGACTTGGTCTGAATGAAAGTCTCAAGGTCATCTAACGTTTCAATTTTTTTCTTTGGGATAAAAGCCTTAAATAACGCGAAAAGGTAAATCTTAAAATCATTCCAAGTCAAATCTTTCCATGACAATTTATATTTCAACATTTTTAACTACCTGTGGTTGTATTATATTATAAAAATGTGTCTAATTGTACTATTTTTAGGGGTTTCATTCCATCTCATTATATGTATGGTTCTTCTCTTTAACCTATAGGGAGAGTAAAAAATGTCAAAACAAGAACAACACTGGGAAAAAACCAGAGCATTGCTATTTATTACATTAGCAATTTGGTTTGTATTCTCAATGGGCATCTTCCTTTTTGGAGCAGAAATGGAATCGATTACAGGACCATTTGGTTATCCACTGACATATTGGTTTACTTGTCAGGGATCTCTTGGAATTTTCGTAATACTAATTTTCTGGTTTGCGAATAGACAAGAAAAAATCGATGAAGAATTCGGCTTCAGTGAGAGAGGAGACGATTAATGATAAAAGGTAATTTTATAGACAACTTGCCTAAAGTTTATGGGATCTATACTGGAGGATTCATAGGTTTCATAATCATTATGGCAATTGCTGAACAAGCTGGAATGTCGGCTAAAGCGATTGGTATCGCTTTTGTAGCATTTACAGTGGCTATCTATGCTATAATTGGTTATCTATCACGTACAGCTCAAGCAGACGCATATTACGTAGCTGGAAGACAAGTACCAACCGTGTTTAATGGAATGGCGACAGCAGCAGACTGGATGTCTGGTGCATCGTTCGTTGCAATGGCAGGTGGTATTTACTTTAAAGGTTACGGTTATATGGCACTACTTGTTGGTTGGACTGGTGGATATGTGTTAGTTGCATCATTATTAGCACCTTACCTAAGAAAATTTGGCTGTTACACAGTTCCAGATTTTATTGGTACAAGATACGGTGGTAATTTAGCGAGACTAAGTGCGGTAATAGTATTAACTGTTGCTTCATTTACTTATGTGACTGCACAAATTAACGCGACTGGAACTATTGCTTCTGTTGCTTTAGATATTCCATTCCAATACGCAGTTTATGTTGGATTAATAAGTATCTTATTATGTTCAATGTTAGGTGGTATGAGAGGAGTAACTTGGACACAGGTTGCACAGTATATTGTGTTAATTATAGCTTATCTACT
>CACDHZ010000005.1 GCA_902552705.1 uncultured Pelagibacteraceae bacterium | reverse complement strand
CGTATTTGAATTTTCAATTAAGTCGAATGGAATTTTACTTTGCGAATGAATTAATTGTGAATTAGAGCATCCTGATTTTTTAGCAACTTCAACTAATCTGACAGAATTTGATGAATTTCTACTACCAATTACAAAAAATAAATCACATTTTTTTGCAATATTTTTAACGGCCATTTGTCTATTTGTTGTTGCATAACAAATATCTTCTTTTATAGGTTCTCTTATATCCTGAAATCTCTCTTTTAAGATTTGTATAATATCTTTTGTATCATCCATCGATAAAGTTGTTTGTGTGACATATGCAATCTTTTTATTTTTAGTTTTATATTTTTTTGCGTCATCTTCGTTTTGAATTAAATCAATAGATCCTTTAGGCAATTGACCCATTGTTCCAATAACCTCTGGATGATTCTCGTGTCCAATTAAAATTAAATGATATCCAGACTTATGAAGATTTTCAGCTTCTCTATGTACTTTTGATACTAGGGGACAAGTAGCATCAACATAAGTCATGTTATAATTTTTTGCATCTTCAGGTATTTTTTTAGGAACGCCATGTGCTGAAAAAATAACCGGTCTTGATTTATCTTCTATTTCCTCTAACTCTTCTACAAAGATAGCTCCCTTATTTTTTAGATCATCAACTACATATTTATTATGTACTATTTCATGACGGACATAAACCGGAGCACCATATTTTTGAATTGATTTTTCAACTATTTCTATTGCTCGTTCTACTCCAGCGCAAAAACCTCTTGGAGCAGATAATAATATTTTTAATTCTTTATTTTTCATATTTTTCAATCAAATATTCTAGTAATATATGTGGAAAGGTTAAAGACGCCAAACCTATAAATATAATTTTAAGAATCGAACTATCTAAATTGTAAGTATTATTTAACAAATAAAGCCCAATTAAACAAAAAATAGCAGAAAGAGTTGTTAGAGGTAAAGATTTTTTTATAAAGATTTTTAATCCATTACCTAGGTTATTTTTATCTAATTCAGATATTAATGAAATGCTGTGTCTTATTGAATGTAAAAAGCAGAAATAAATTGTAAAAGCTATTAAGGGAGAAAAATAATAATTTATAATAAGAATTGAAAAATAATCTAAAAAAATTGTGAATTTTTTAAATTCAAAATTTTTAGCAAATAATAAAATACTTGATAAAGTTGAAAGAATAATACCATAAAGCCAGATTTTATTGGTTTCTATCAAATTTAAAAATTCATAGAAAGTTTCGTTTTCAATTAGTAATAATTTAAATATTGATATTGTTTCATCAAAATGAAAAAACATTGGTGCAAAAATTATTAAAGAACCTTTTAAGAAAAATAATAATTGATTAAGATGTGAATTTTCAATTATCAAAAATTGAGTATCTTCTTTACCAAAATGATATGAGGCCACTATTAAAAAAATAACTAAAGAAATATATGGTATAATTATCCACAAAATTATTACTATTAGAGCTATTAAAATATACAATAGATAAAAAATAAAAAAATTATTAATCCTAAAAATTTGAAAAAGTTTCTCCCCTTTTTGATTGTCAAGAGATCCATGAGAAATACCAATACTTAAAATTAAGAATAAGCAAATTAATGGAGAGATTGTAAAATTATTTATCTTAAAAGCTATTAAAGAAAAAATGTTACAAAATAAAAAAAAAATAAGAGAATGATTTAAATTTATTTTTTTAATTCGATTATTCATTTCTAAATATAACTAATAAAACAATGCTTTAATAAAAATCCATTTTGGCATTTTAAAAATTATGCTTAAATCCTCCAAAAAGTTACTTTTGTTTGATAAAAATTTTATAACAGTCTTTGGTGAACTCTCAAACATTTTAAAGAAAATATCGGGCATTTTTTCAGGATGTTTTTTAAGAACCTTTAGAAAGATATCATCAAGGAATTGATATTTTTTACTTATATTAAATTTTTTAACTTTCGAAATATTTTCAATATTTTGACATATATATTTACTGTGCTCTTGAATATTTAAGAATGTATATCCAGTACTTAATCTAGTCATCCCTCCCGCAGTCCCAATATTAATTTTATTTTTCTCTACCTCATATGAGGGGTAGAAGAGTGGTATTGCACCTTCTTCTTTATAAGTTATTTTATAATTTTTTAGATTTAAATGATTTTCTATATAATCTTTTATTTGATTGTCATAATCTTTTTGAGAACCGTCATTCATTTTTGATAACCAGGTAGTTTCAACTAAAGCCTTAGTTTTTGAGTAGGGCAGTGTATAAAAAAAATGAACACTTTCTCTTTGATCACAGTCAAAATCCATAAGATTAAAAATTTCATCATCAAAAAAGTTATTTTGAGTTTCAATTTCTACGCCAGAGAAATGCTGCCAAAGGTTAAGATGCTCTTTTTTAATTGATGGAACACTATTGAAAATAAAAGAATTTTTTGAGTTGATTTCACTTATTTTTTTAAAGAAAGAAACATTCTTATTTTTTTTTAATTTGTTATTAATTTTTTCGTAGAACAACCCACTATCAACACTTTGGTATGGATAATTAATACATTCTAAATGGTTAGTTTTTTTCGGGATATTAATTGAAAAATTTTCCCAACTTTTCTTAACACAATCGTCAAAGTTATGGGCTGCCACTTTCCAAAAAGACCAGGTTTTATCTTTTTTATACTCAATCCTTGGTTCAATAATAGCTAAAGTTTTTTCTTTTAATTTTTCATTAATCTCAAGTTCATACGCAAGTGATAATCCCGCACAACCACCACCAATAATGATATAATCAAATTCTTTCATCTAAATTTATTTCTTCATTAATCAAATCATGATCATGTTGGACTTGATCATTTTTTTTATTAATGAATGATAGTTTAATTAAGTCAAAAATTGAAAGAAAAGTCTCTAAGATTTTTTCTGTATTTGAAACATAAATTTTTCCAGAATTTAGATAATTTTCCAAATTTTTTTTGCTCAGAATTTTATATCCTATTTTTCTATAAATCCTTCTAGCAACCAAAATAGAGAATCTAAAACTTATCGGTATATCTTTGATTGAATAGAATGAATTTTCATAAAAAGTGTCAGCGAGATTGATGGTCGATGAAATTTCTTCAAAACTCTTATCTATATAGAAACGATTATTTTTTGAGTCTTCAATAACATCTCTGGATATATTAGTAAGCTGCATTGCAATACCAAGATCAATTGCTGATTTAAGTGAACTTTTTTTATTAACTTTTAAAATTTTTGCCATCATTAATCCAACAGTACCAGCCACTCTGTATGAGTAAATTAATAGATCTTTTTTTGAATTTAATTTCACTTCATTTTTAATATCTGATTTAATTCCAATAAATAAGTCTTGAACAATTTTCAAAGATATATTGAATTCTATAATAAGATCCCACATTTTTTTGATAATAGGACTATCAAAGTTTTTTTGATTAAAATCATTTTCAAACTGACTAAATTTTTTTTCTTTATTTTCTATTTTTTCATTATCATCTGCAATGTTGTCTATAATTCTACAAAAATCATACAAAGCTGAACATTTTTTAAAAGTTTCTTTAGGTAAAAAAAAACCAGCCCAACTGAAGGACTTAGCATAAATAGATATGTAATTTTTATCAGACATTATAAAATCTTATCTAATACTTTTGCTGATGAAAGCACTCCTGGCACGCCGGCACCTGGATGGGTACCTGCTCCAACAAAATAGAGTCCTTCAAATATCTCTGATTTGTTATGAAATCTAAAATAAGCTGATTGTGAAAATTTCGGTTGGATTGAAAAACCAGAACCATATTTGGTATTTAAATCTTTTTCAAAATAATCTGGCGTTAAATAAAAATCTTCTAGAATGTTTTTTCTCAGATTTGGCATCAAATCTTTTTCCATTTTATCTATTACCAAATTTTTCATTTTTTCACCTTCAATAGACCAATCAATTTTTGATTGATTATTTGGGACCGGAACCAAGACATAAAAACAATCTTGTC
The DNA here is from genome assembly GCA_902552705.1 of uncultured Pelagibacteraceae bacterium. GTDB lineage: Bacteria > Pseudomonadota > Alphaproteobacteria > Pelagibacterales > Pelagibacteraceae > Pelagibacter. The sequence continues at coordinate 41,491 of CACDHZ010000005.1, read as the reverse complement.
CTGGCGGAGCCATAGATTTATCAGTTGCTGACGGTCTGTGGAGATAATAACTGATATCATTATTTAATTTTTTATTTTCAAATATATCATCAAGATGTTCTTTATATTTGTTACCAAATTTAATTGTATGATGTTCTACATCATCATAAGTTTTTTTAGTTCCAAAATAGTAAACAAATAATCCCATAGAATATTCCATTCTACTTTTTTTCCACTTAAACATTAGTGAATTTTTTTTATTTCTATTTAACATTTTTTCATAAACAGCAGGTGGATCTGCATTGCAAATAACATTATTAGATTCAATATTTGTTTGATCGTCTAATTGAATACCAGTTACTTTATTCCCATTAGAAAGAATTTTCTTTACTTCGTGACCTTTGATAATCTTTACACCAACCTCATTCATTAGTTTCTCAAAACCCTTTATTATATTTCCTGTTCCACCCATTGAATAATGAATGCCCCATTTTTTTTCTAAATATAAAATCAATCCATAAATAGAAGTTGTTGTGAAAGGATTTCCACCAACTAAAAGAGGATGCATACTTAACATTCTTCTAAGTTTTTCATTTTTAATATAAGATGAAACTAAGGAATAAACTGATTTATAACTTTTAAGTTTTAATAATGCAGGTAGCTGCTGCATCATGACCAACGGTTTATCAAATGGAACATCAGCAAGTTCTGTAAAACCTTTATCAAAAATCTTTTTTGTAAAATTTACTAATTTTTCATAGCCTAAAACATCTTCTTTATTAATTTTTTCAATTTGTTTTTTCATCTCTGTTTCGTCTCCAGAATAATTAAATCTAGTTTTATCCTCAAAGATAAATTGGTACCAAATCTTGAGTGGAGAAAGCTCTATATAATCTTTTGGATTTTTTTGAAATAATTCAAATAATTCATTGATCAAATATGGAGCAGTAATTACAGTTGGGCCACCATCATAAATAAATCCATTTTTTTTAAATACTCTAGCTCTTCCACCAAGATCAGGATGTTTTTCAACTAATGTAACTTTATGACCTTTCGCTTTAAGACGAAGGGCTGCAGCTATACCTCCAAAACCTGATCCAATGATAATAGAATTCATTTTAATAATTTATAGTTTTTTATAAAAATTGTAAGAGTATTATGAGTTAATCTTCTTTAACTCTTCTTTCGTTTCATCTAAATTTTTTTGAAACATGGCATCAAGTTTAGATTTATCTAGAGATGTAGTAATAATTTTTTTTACAGAGTCTACAGCTATTTCTATAGAAGCATCTTTTATTTCCTTAATAGCCGTTTCTTTCATTTGATTTATTTTATTTTCAGCAAGATTTTTTTTAATTTCAGATGATTTATGAAATTTATCATTTAAATCTATTATAAGTCTATCAGCATCCTTTTTAGTCTGTTCTAGTATTTCACTACTTACTGATTGAGCTGTGTCTAACTTGTTTTGAGCATTATCTAATAATATTTTAGCTTCAGTTCTTAATTTTTCACTTTCGTCTATTTCATTTTTTATATCTAAAATTAATTTGTTAAGAATCTCATTAATTTTTTGAGGAACCTTTAAGTATATTAATCCTACAAAAAATATAATAAAAGAAACAGCTACCCAGAAAGTTGCATCAATTGTCATAGTATTTGTCTCCATTTCTTTTTGATAAATCATCTACAATAGCTGATAGGCTACTGTTATTAATTTCAGTACCAATTATTTTTTTAATTAGTTCTGAAGATGTTTCAATAGCTATTTTATTTATTTTTGCAGGAGCACTTTTTTTAAGCGTATCAATTTCTTGCTCCGCTTTTTTTATTTCATCATCTATTTGCTTATCTAAAATTTCTTTCTTAGAACTAATATCTTTAAGTGCTTTTTTTCTAGCTTCGTTTAAAATGTTACTTGCTTCAATTTTACTTTTTGAAACTATATTTTCATAATCTTTTAATTTAGTTTCACTATCTTTTCTTTGTAGTTCTGCTGCCTCAATGTTTTCTTGTATTAAAGATTTTCTTGATTCTAAATTTGCACTTATTTTTGGAAGTATAAGTTTCGATAAGACTATATACAAAATACCAAAACTAAGTGTAAGCCAGAATATTTGTGAAATCCAAAACTCAGGATTTAATTGAGGCATACCACCACTTTCAGCCGCAAAAATTTCTTTTAAAAAAAAGAAATTAAAAAATATTGACTGAAAAAATATTTTTCTAATCATTTAATTTAAAATGCAAAAAGAATGATTAATGCAACCACCAATCCAAATAATCCAGTAGCCTCAGCAAGTGCAAAGCCTAAAAGCAAATTAGGAAATTGCTTTTGAGCAGCAGACGGATTTCTCATCGCTCCTGACAAATAATTTCCAAAGATTATTCCAATACCGACACCGGCACCTGCAAGAGCAATAGCTGCTAAACCTGCTCCTATCATTTTTGCTGCTTCTAATTCCATTATATCCTCCTATGTTAGTTAATGGTGTAAATTTAATGCATCATTTAAATAGATGCAGGTTAAAATTGCAAAAACATATGCTTGAAGAAAAGCAACCAAGATTTCCAAACCAGTTAATGCAACCGAAAAACTCAGTGGAAGCCATCCACCGACTATTCCAAGGCTTATTACAAAGCCTCCGAAAACTTTCATCATAGTATGACCTGCCATCATATTAGCAAAAAGTCTAACAGATAAACTTACTGGTCTACTTAGATATGAGATAATTTCAATAACTACTATTAGTGGAAGTAGCACAATAGGTACTCCACTTGGTACAAATAATTTTAAATAACCAAATCCATGCTTGATAAACCCAACAATTGTAACTCCAATAAAAATAAATGCTGCTAAAACAAATGTTACTATAATATGGCTGGTGACTGTAAAAGTGTATGGTATCATTCCAAACATATTGCAAAAAAGAACAAACATAAATAATGAAAATATGAAAGCAAAGTAAGGTTTTGCTTTGGAACCTGCGGTATCACTAATCATTTTTGAGACAAAAGTATAACTTAATTCGGCTAAGAGCTGAATCTTATTTGGTAACATTAAATTTTTTTTAGAGCCTAGATTAAATATAATTAAAATTGCAACCGAACTAATAACCATAAATAAACTTGCATTTGTAAAAGAAATGTCAAAAGCACCTATTTTAATTTCTGGACCAATTCTATAAACCTCGAATTGAGTCATTGGATTTGCTGCCATAAATTTTTATCTATTTTTGCATGTTTTTTGCAGATTTAATTACATTAGATATACCAGCAATTACCCCTACAAAAAAAAATATTAATATTAACCATGGTTTAGTACCAAAGGTCTTATCTAAAATAAACCCAATAATTGTCCCAACTACAACAGCTGATACCAATTCTGTGCTCATTTTAAATGCAATTCCAATTGAAGAGGGTCTATTTTTGTCTTTATTTTGATTTTTTCTCAAGAGTTTAGATTTTGCAATCTCTAAGCGAGTTTTAAATTGATTATCTGGCATTAAGATTAAGCGACCATACTTTCAGCTTTTTGTAAATCTACAGCTACTAATTGACTTATTCCTTTTTCTGGCATTGTTACACCATAAAGTCTATTCATTTTTGACATTGTTAATGCGTGGTGAGTTACAATAACAAATTTTGTATTAGTTATTTTTATTAATTCTTCCAAAAGACTACAAAACCTAGTGACGTTTGCATCATCAAGTGGAGCATCGACCTCATCCAGAACACATATTGGAGATGGATTAGTTAAAAATACTGCAAATATAAGTGATAGAGCTGTTAAAGCCTGTTCTCCTCCAGATAAAAGAGTTATCGATTGAAGTCTTTTGCCAGGAGGACTTACTAACATTTCAAGTCCTGCTTCTAGTGGGTCATCTGAGTCGACTAACTCTAGTTTTGCACTACCTCCATTAAATAATTTAGTATAGACTTCATTAAATTTTCTATTTACTTTTTCAAAAGCCTCTAAAAGCCTTTCCCTTCCTTTTTCGTTTAATTCATTAATACTTTCTTTTAGTTTCATTATAGCTGACACAAGATCTTCTCTATCCTGTTCCATTTTTTTTATTTCAATTTTATACGTATTTGTTTCCTCATCAGCTCGTAAATTAACAGATCCAAGCTTTTCTCTTTCTCGTTTTTTTTTATCTAACACTTCTTCTTGAGTGACTGCGTCTGGCAAATTTTCAACACCATATAAATTAGAATTTTCAAGAATATTATTTTCTTTCATATTAAGTTCAGACAGAATTCTATCTAACAAATCATCTTTACGTTTTTTTAAACCTTCAACAGTTGCACTAGAGCTAGCTTTTCTTTCTCTGATTTGTATAGATTGTTCTTGAACTTCATTTAACTCAGTTCGTAAAGTTTCAATTTTTTTATCAGTATCATTTATAATAGCTTCATTATTAATTTTTTCTTGCTCAGAGATTCTTAAATTTTCAGAAATTTGACCTTTTTTTTCAGCCTGTAATTTTGGTTGGGTATCTAATTTTTCTAATTGCAAATTTAGCCTACTTTTTCTCTCAGTAAGTTCAGTTACCATTTTTTCAGAATTTGATAATAAATTTTTCCAACTTTCTATTTCTTTATCAATAGTATTTATTCTTTCGTTTCTTTTTACAGATTCTTTTTTGATATTTTGATTTTTACTATAGCTCTCAGCATATTCATCTATAACTAATTCACAGTTATCTAAAACTTTTATTGCTTCTTGATTTTTATTTGAGTTAATTAAATCTTTAATTTTATTAATTTCAAATTTTAATTTTTCTTTAGAAAAATTTAAATCTTTATTAGAATTTTTCTCAGTTTCATAATATTTTGAGTCAATTTCAATTAGGTCATTTTTTTCTTCTTTAAGTCTTTTTTCATTAGAATTTGCATCAATTATTATTCCTTTTTCTCTATTAATATCTTCATCAAAAGTCTTAAGAGATCTTTTTATATTTTCAATTTCATCTTGAGTTCTAGTATTTTCTTCATCAAGACTCTGAAGCTCCAAATTAAGTCTCTGAATTTTTGATAAATTTTCAATATTTTTTTCTCTCAAGGGTGAGACTTTATCTGTTTCTGATTTTATTACTTTTTCAAGATCTGATATTTTGTTATTAAAACCACTTACCTCTCCCTCAGCTTCAGTGTTAATTTCATTCTCAATTCTAATTTCATTATCAATATCTAATAATTTTAAATAATATAAACCAGCCTCAATTTTTTTAATCTCTTCAGAGATCATTTTGTATTTTGTAGCTTCTTCAGCTTGTTTTTGAAGATTTGCTAACTGTTTTTCTTGTTGTTTTCTTAATTCATCAGCTCTTTTTAAATTGTTTTCAGCAGCATTCAGTCTTAGCTCAGCTTCATGCCGTCTAACATGTAGACCTGAAATATTTGCTGCTTCCTCCAAAATAGCTCTTCTATCTGCGGGTTTTGCTGTCACAAGTGCTCCTATACGTCCTTGGCTAATCATTGAAGGTGAATGAGCACCTGTTGATAAGTCAGCAAAAAACATTTGTGCATCTCTAGCTCTAACTTCTTTGTTGTTTATAAAAAATTTAGAACCTTTATCTTTTTCAATCTTTCTTCTAATTTCAATTTGATCTAAATTTTTATATTTAACAGGACCATCATGATTTTTATTAATTACATTAACTGAAACTTCAGCAATATTTTTTGAAGCTTTGTTGGAAGTCCCAGAAAAAATAACATCTTCCATTCCTGATCCACGCATACTTTTTGCTGAGGTTTCCCCCATAACCCACCTTAAAGACTCCACAATATTTGATTTTCCACAACCGTTAGGACCAACAATACCTGTTAATCCATCTTCGATTAAAAAATCTGTTTTTTCAGCAAATGATTTAAATCCATTTAATTGGATTTTTTTAAACTCCATAATCTAGATTATATCAGTTTTTCTAGGTATTTTTTTAAATTTTTATAATTTAGAGCTTTATCAAACTTTTTATCATTAATAACTATCGTAGGAGTAGCATTAACTTGAAATTTTTTAACACCCTCGATTCGATCATTTAAAACATAATCTTCAATATTTTTATTATTTAAGCATTTTTCAAAATCTATTTTTATACCCTCGTCAGATAAAAATTTCTTTAAATGTCCTTTTGCTTCTTCTGGTGTTTTGCCTTTAGCCCATTTTTCTTGTCCAGAAAATAAAATATGCATTAAATCTGATTTTCCATCATTATTGCATTGTCCTATTTTTGAAGCATTAAATGCAAGTATGTCTAAAGGGAAATGTCTAAATTCAATTCTAACCAAACCTTTCTCAATAAAGTCTCTTTTAAGAGATGGATAAACATTTTTATGGAATTCTGCACAATGTACACAAGTGAGAGATTCGTACGCTATAATAATTATTTTAGCATTTTCTTTACCTTCTGAAATTCTTTTGATTTTTTGATATTGGTCAGCAAATAAGTTATTGCAAAACCCAATCATTAAGACAAAAAGTAATAAAGTAATCTTTTTCATCTTTGTTTAAATAATTTAGTTAATTTTATAAGTGATTGTTTAATTTTTTCGTTTTTAATACTTTTAACTTTATCTGTATATCTATTATTTGTCACACTATTATTTTTTTTAATTTCTTTTTTAAATTTATTTTGAGCATCATTAAAACTGATAAATTTTAATTTTTCTACAACTGAATAACCAAAAAAACTATTCATTTTATCTATTATTTCTTTTTTTGAGTATTCTAAGTCTACTTCATGTCCTCTTTTTACCATTATATGAAGAGTACTTACTCCAAACTTATTAGAATTTTTAAAAGTTTTTGGGTAACAAATCTGAAAAAGCTCATCTCCAACTATCAATTTCCAATTATTAAGTGTTTCTGAAAATATATGTCCTTTTTTTTTGATTATTTTTTTGATGTTTGTTGGCAAAGTGTCTTTAAAGGATCTTAAGCCTTGAATGCTACCACTTCTCTGCTTAGTATATTTTTTATATTGCATATGAAAGAACAATTAGTAACAAAAAAAATTCTTAATTGGTATGATTTAAATAAAAGATCATTACCATGGCGAAAAAATGTTTCATTACAAAAAAAACAATATTACACATTAGTAAGCGAATTTATGTTACAGCAAACACAGGTTGTAACTGTTGTTCCTTATTTTAAAAGGTTTATTAACTATATTCCAAATCTTAAAACTCTTGCAAAAATCGATAACACAAAATTAATTAAGCTTTGGGAAGGTCTTGGATATTATTCTAGAGCAAGAAATTTAAAAAAAACTGCAAAAATTATTATTAAAGATTTTAAAGGAAAATTACCCAATAATTTTGAAGATTTAATTACACTTCCTGGTATAGGGAATTATACTGCAAGTGCAATTTTAGCTATTGCATTTAATAAACCATATATCCCATTAGATGGAAATATCGAAAGAGTTTTAAAAAGATATCTTTATTTAAAAAAAGATAAAGAAATTCAAAAAGATAATCTCGCACAAAAAAAAAATATATTCGGAAATACTTTAAGGTCTAGTGATTATGCTCAAGCATTAATGGAATTAGGAGCTTTAATATGTAAACCAAGTAATCCAATTTGTAATCAGTGCCCAATTAGAAAAAACTGCAAATCTTATAAAAAGAAAGATTTTAGTCTAACAAAGAGTATTAAGAAAAATAAAAATAAATATTTTATATTAAAAGTTTACAAAAAAAAACAAAGATATTTATTAATTAAAAACAAAAAATTTAATTTTTTAAAAAATTTATCAATATTCCCAATGTTTGAATTATCTAATCCTAAAAATTTTAATGAAAATTTAAATTTTAAAATGTCTAATATGAACATGAATATTAAAATTCAATATTCAAAAGATAATCAAAAATTTCCATCATCTTATTGGGTGGATGGAAAAAAGTTGAATAGTTACATGTTGCCATCATTTACAAAAAAAGTTGTTCAATATTTAGAGAAAAATTAATGAAAAAAAATTGCAATTATTGGAGCAGGTATTTCAGGATTGTTTATTGCTAATTTATTCAAAAAAAGTCCAAATTATCAAATTACAGTTTATGAAAAAAATCACTCAATTAATTTGGAGGAGGGTTATGGAATTCAATTATCAGTGAATAGCGTCAAGCTCTTAAACAAGATTGAATTTAATAAATTTGAAAAAAATAAAAAGTTTAATCCAGATAAAATAAATTTTTACTCAATAAAAAACTTGAACAAGATATGTGATTTAAATATTTCTGATTTCAATTCAAAAGACTGTAAGTACACTACTTTGAAAAGATCTGATTTAGTCAATTTTCTAAAAAAAGATTTAGAAAACTTAATTAAGACTAATCATAGTATTTCGAAGATAGATCATGCAAATCAAAAGATCAAAATTACCTTTAAAAATAATGAAGCTTTTGAATGTGATTATTTAATCATATCAGATGGAGTTTTTTCAAAAAGTAAAAAACTTATTTCAAAAAATCAAGATCAACCTAGATATAATGATACGCTGGCCATTAGAGGAATGATTCCTAGTTCCTCTAATATAATTGATAAAAAAAATATTTCATTATTTTTAGGTCCAAATTTTCATTATGTAATTTACCCAGTAACTCAAAATGGAAATTTAAACTTTATAGCGATTATGAAATATAAACTTGCAACTAATGAACAAAAAAACTATTCATTATTTAATGATAATAATTTTATCAAAAAAATTTTAGATAATGTTCCTTTAGAAATGATGAAATTTTTAGATGAGATTAAGGAACTAAAAATATTCCCAATATTTGTCAGTGATAATTTTTTTAAAATAAAAAATAACAATATTCATTTTATAGGTGATGCTTTTTTTGCTTTTCCACCATCATTTGCTCAAGGTGCATCCCAGTCAATAGAGGATGCTTATGAATTATTCAAAAGTATAGAAAACAATACAGAAGATAGCTTTTTTAAGAATAGAGTCAGTAAAACCAAAATGGTCAACAACAGATCAAAATTTAATCTATTTGCATTTCATTTATCTAGTCCTTTCACTTCATTTTTTAGAGATATTTTTTTGAAAAAACTAGTGAAGAGCAAAAAGTTTTTAGAGTTTTATTTAGGACAAATTTATAAAAGTTAATTATTAGAAATTAATCTTTGTCTCAAATGATCGATCGGAACTGATTGTCCATCCAGATTGTAATGCCAAAAAGTCCATCCATTGCAGCTTTCAGCACCTAAAATTGTAGCTGCAACTTTATGAATTGAACCTTCAGTTTGAGCGTGCTTAATACTTCCATCAGCCATAATCTTTGCACTAATTTTTTTCTTATGATCAAAAATAGTCACGCCTGGTTTTATTATTCCAAGCTCAACTAATGAACCAAAAGGAATTCTTGGTTTAGATCTATTATTTTTAAGGGTGTCTAAATAATTGTCTTCTATCGGCTTTGTATTTTTCAGTCTTTTCTCGGCAGCCTTAAAATAAGTCTTTCCTTTTTCTATACCGTAATAATTTCTTCTTAATTTTTTTGCAACTGTTGCTGTTGTTCCTGACCCTAAAAATGGATCCAAAATTAAATCATTTTTATTTGAAGTAGCTAATAAAATTCTGTGTAATAAAGCCTCTGGTTTTTGAGTAGAATGTATTTTTTTACCGTTTTTTTTTAATCTTTCTGAACCATTACAAATAGGCAATTCCCAGTTTGATCTCATTTGCAGATCATCATTTAAACATTTTAAAGATTGATAATTAAAAGTATATTTTGATTTTTCAGATTTTGATGCCCAAATCAAAGTTTCATGAGCGTTAGTAAATCTTGTTCCTCTAAAATTTGGCATAGGATTTTTTTTATTCCAAATGACATCATTTAAAATCCAAAAACCCAAATTTTGAATTACTGTTCCAACTCTAAAGATATTATGATAACTACCAATAACCCAAATTGCTCCGTTCTTTTTTAAAATTCTTTTACATTCATTTAACCAAGCATAAGTAAAATTGTCATATTTTTTGAAATTTTCAAATTTATCCCATTTATCATTTACCGCGTTAACTTTAGATCTGTCTGGTCTGGTAAGTTCATTTTTTAATTGTAGATTGTAAGGTGGATCAGCAAAGATTAAATCGAAACTTTCATTGGGAATTTTTTTTAACTCCTCTAAACTGTCTCCGTTTATTAATTTATTTTTAAGATCTAAATTCATTTTGTAAAAAATAAATTAGACTCCAAAAAGATTCTTGGGTCAACCTAGGATTGAATTATTAACTTTTAATTTGTGTTATTATTTTTTTTGATTACTAGATGTTGTGTTGTTATACGTGAAACTATTTTTTTTTAAAATTGGGGAAAAAGTTTTTCGATGGTATTTTGTAATACCGAATTTTTTTATTGCTTTTAAATGTTCTTTAGTTCCGTAACCACTATTAGTTTCCCAACCATAATTTTTATAATTTTTAGAGAGTTTTATTATAAATTTATCTCTACTAACTTTTGCAATAATAGAAGCTGCTGAAATACTAGGAATTTTTTTATCTCCATTTATAACATATCTTAAATTGTAATTTTTAAGATCAGGCAATCTATTTCCATCAATCAAAACAAGAGAAGGTTTTTTTTTGAGTTTTATAATAGCTCTTTTCATGGCCAGCAAACTTGCATTTAATATATTTTTTTTTTCAATTTCCTTAACAGATGCTTTACCTATAGTCCAAATAGAATTCTTTTTTATATAAGTGAAAAGCTCCTCTCTTTTATGTTTAGATAATGCTTTTGAATCTTTTAATAGGTTCTTATTAATAGATTTTTTTAATATTATTGCTGCTGCATAAACTGGACCAATAAGACTACCTCTCCCAACTTCATCAACACCAGCTAAAATTTTCATTAAACAGATATATTTAAATCTTTGATTTTTTGTTTTATCATTTTTAAATCTTTCCAAGAATATTTTTTATTTTCAGGAAATCTTAAAAGATAAGATGGATTAAATGTTATCATAATATTATAATTTGTATTTTTAATAATCATTTCTTTCCATTTTCCTCTTTCAATAGAAATTTTACTATTCAAACTTGTCAGTGACTCCATAGCTGTACTACCCATAAGAATAATAATCTTTGGATTAATTATTGAAATATGTTTTTGAAGAAAGGGACTATATCTTCTAATTTCAGCTGAGGAGGGCTTTCTATCATTTGGGGGTCTAAAATTTATAGCATAAGTAGAGTAAATATTTTCTTTTTTAATATTTATTGCGATTAGCATTTTTTTTAAAAGTTCTCCAACTTCACCCAAAAATGTTTCTCCAGATTCTGTCTCCTCAGTACCAGGGGTTTCTCCAATTAACATAATTGGACTATAAATATTTCCACTCCCTAAAATAATTTTTTTTGAATTATTTTTAATACTACAATCTTCGATTGAGTTAATTTGACTCCTTAATTCATCAAGTTTCTGTTGTTTATTTAATTTTTCTTCAAGATCATTTTGTGTATAAGAAATCTTGGTTTTGCTAAATCTATTGACTGGTTTTTTTTCAAAAATAAACTGAGACTCAATTGAATCTAGTAATTCTGTGTTATAATTCCTATTTTGATTTATTATTTTTTTAGACATACAATGACCAAATGTTAAAAAATTTTTTTAAATTTATTTTAATATTTTTATTTTTTCAGCACCCATTATACTCAAAAAATAAGACTTTTAATGAAGTTAATTCAAATAATTTATCTAATTATTTCTCTGGAATAATTGCTTATAATAATCAAGATAATCTTAAAGCTTTAAATTTTTTTAGATCATCTAATTTTTTAATTAAAGAACATGATTCTTATCTTGAAAAATACATATATTCTTTAGTATTAGAGGGAAAAGTTCAGCAAGCCACAAACAAAATTAAACAAAATTTAACTGCAAATAATTCAAATTTTTTTGAAGCACACTTAATACTAGCATTAGATAGTTTAAAAAAAAAAAATTATAAAAAGAGCAGGGAGCATTTGAACCAATCAAGTGCTCATATTAATAATGACAGAATATCATTAATAATTGTAGAAACATTAAAAGAATATCTGTTTCTTTTTGAGGAAAATAAATTGCCTAATATTGAAAAAAAATTTGGAAATTTTTCACTTATTAATGAAGTTTTTCAAAGATGCTATTTAGATGATAAAAAAATTGATAATTATTTTAATAAAATAGTTAATTCTGAAGATAATTCAAATTACTCTAGGTACATATTTTTTTATATTAATTATTTGATAGATAATGACAGATATGAAGAAGCTAAGTTCATAACTGATAAAGTGGACTATTTAAATTCATCATTACTTATTTCTCAAGCAAAGCTTTGGATAGAGAATGAACAAATTGGAGAATTTAAAAAAGTTTTTTCTTGTAAAAATTCTCATGATATAATTAGTGAGCTTTTCTTTATAGTAGCCAATATATACTCTTCTCAAAATGACTATGAACTTTCAAATTTTTATTTAAATATATCTTATAATCTTAACCCTAAATTTTACTTCAATTTATCTCTACTTGCCGAAAATTATTATTTTAATGAAGATTACTCAAAGACATTAAAAATTTTAAACTCTTTTAAAAAAAAAGATGTTTTTTATTATTGGTTTAAATTAAAAAAGAAAGCTCAAATTATATCAAAAGAAGAAACTGACAAAGTTTCTTTAAATTTTATTACCTCAAAGTTTAGAAATATTAAAGACCCTTCTATAAAAATAGTATTTGATATCGCAAATTTTTATAAAAAAGCAGGTGAGTTTAAAGAAGCAATATATTATTATGATCAGGTAATATCAGAAATCGATATTAACTCTCCTTTTTATTCTGAAGTTTTATATAGACGAGGAGGTAGTTTTGAAAGAATTGGTGATTATAAAAATTCAGATAAGGATTTATTAAAATCTTTAGAGATTGATCCAAATGATGCGTATGTTTTAAATTATTTGGCATATTCATGGTTAGAGCGAAATTATAAGATTGATATTGCACTAAAAATGCTTGAAAAAGCTTATCAGTCTAAAAGTAATGATGCTTATATAATTGACTCAATTGGTTGGGCTTACTATTTGACTAAAGATTATATAAAAGCAGAAAAATTTTTAAAACGAGCAGTGGAATTGATGCCGGATGATCCTATTGTAAATGACCATTATGGAGATATTCTTTGGAAACTAGATAGAAAAATTCAAGCTAGATATTTTTGGAAAAGTGTTTTGTTTTTAGATGATACCGAAGAAAAAATGATAAAAAATATTGAGGAAAAATTGATAAATGGATTAAATAATACATAGTTTATGAGAATATTTAAGATTAAATCTCATGCTAAAATTAATCTTGCATTAAATATAATTAGTAAAAAAACTAATTTACATAAGATTGAGAGTATTGTTAGCTTTATTAGTTTGCATGACCTGATTTATGTTAAACAGATATCGGGAAAGAAACATAAGATTTTTTTTAAGGGTAAGTTTTCAAAAAATATTGGAAAGATAAATACAATTTCAACATTATTAAAGCTTTTAGATAAAAAAAAATTCTTAAGAAATAAAAAATTTGAATTTGTAATTATTAAAAATATTCCCAATCAAGCAGGAATGGGTGGAGGGTCAATGAATGCAGCAAGTTTGATTAATTTCTTTATCAAAAAAAAATTATTTAAGATAAGTAATAATGATCTTATTAAATTAACAAATCAAATAGGATCAGATGTTATTTTAGGCATTAATCCAAAAAACACAATTTTATGCGCTAATGGTAAAATAAAAAAATTTTCCAAAAATATTAATTTATACACCTTAGTTGTGAAACCTAATTTTGGGTGTTCTACAAAATATATTTATTCAAAAGTAAAATCATTTTCTAAGCCTAAATTTTCTTCACCTAAACAGTCAATGTTTCATGTAAAATATTTGAAGACATTAGATAACAATTTAGAAAAGATTGCATTTAAGAAATACCCAAAACTTAAAAGCATTAAAGCATATTTATTAAATTTGAGAAATAATATGTTTGTCCGCATGTCTGGCTCAGGCTCTACTATTGTGGCTTATTTTAACTCAAAGAGTGCATGCAATGAAGCATACAAGCGGTTTAAGGTGAGATTTAATAGTCATTGGTGTATTACATCTAAAACTATATAATTTTTTTTTTTTGTGTTATACGAAATTAGTATTGGGGCGTAGCCAAGCGGTAAGGCACTGGTTTTTGGTACCGGCATCCTAGGTTCGAATCCTAGCGCCCCAGCCAAATATGATTAACTTGATAGATAAAATTTTTCTAAGAACCAAAAATCTTAATTATATAAATTTGGGTTTTAAAAATATAAAAGAAAAAACTGAAATAAATAAAATTTTTCATGCCATAGAGTCTTTTTCAAATAAAAGTGAAATTCGTTATATTGGTGGATGTGTTAGAAAAATAATTAATAAAGAAAAAGTTGACGATATTGATTTAGCAGTAAATTTAGAACCAAAAAATGTTTGTGAAATTTTAAAAAAGAATAATATTAAATTTTATGAAAGTGGGATAGAACATGGAACAGTCACAGCATTAATTAATAATTTCAAATTCGAAATTACTTCACTTCGTAAAGATGTTGATACTGATGGAAGACATGCAAGAGTTGTTTTTTCCGAAAACTGGAAAGAGGATGCAGCTAGAAGAGATTTTACAATTAATTCAATTTATGCAGATTTAAATGGAAGTTTATTTGATCCCTTTGATGGTAAAAAAGATTTAGAAAAAGGAATAATTAACTTTATAGGAGATGCTGAAACAAGAATTAAGGAAGATTATTTAAGAATTTTAAGATATATTAGATTTTTTTTAAACTATTCAAAAAAAAAACACGATCCTGAAATTATTAAGATAATTAAAAAAAATTTAAGTGGCCTTTCTAATGTTTCTTCAGAAAGATTACTAGATGAATTTTATAAATTATTAAAATCAAATGGTTTTTTAAAATTAAATAAAGATAAAGATTGTTTAGAAATTATTAATCTTATTTTTCCTCAATTTAAAAATATTTCTTTATTTTCAAAATTAAATAGTTTTGCAAAAGAAAATATTTCAAAATTCGATTTTATTTTTTTAATATCCTTAATGATTATCGATGGCACGGATAACGTAAACTATTTTATATATAAATTTAATATTTCTAAAAAAGATCAAAAAAGACTTCTTTTATTAGATAAATTTTACTCTCAAAAAATTACTAATAAAACTTTCACTGAAAAAAATCTAAATAAAATTTTTTATTATAATGGTAGAGAAGCTTTAATGGATATTATCTATTTTAAAATTTTTAAATCAAAAAAAGTTGATGGTGAATTAATAAGATTAATAGAAAAATATAGAGATAAGAAAATTCCAGTAATGCCTTTTAAAGCAGATTTTTTAATTGAAAAATACAATATTCCAGAAGGAAAAGAATTAGGTTTAAAACTTAAGGCAATAGAAGAAGTGTGGACTAGTAATAATTTTCAAATTTCAGATCAGGAAGTTAGAAAAATTGTAAGTAATTAAATATATTTAACGTCTTTAATTTCAAAGTTTTTAATACCGGCAGGAGTTTTAATTTCAACTAGATCATTTTTATTTTTGCCAATTAATCCTTTTCCGAGTGGAGATTGAAAAAAAATTAATTTTTTTTTTAAATCTGCTTCATCTTTTCCTACAATCTTGTAGGTTATTTTTTCTCCATTATCCAGATTTTCTAAATTAACAGTAGAACCAAAAATAACTTTGCCATCATTATTTATTTTTGTAACATCAATTACGTTTGCTCTTGCAATAATATCATTGATTTCTGCAATTCTTCCTTCATTATGAGATTGTTCTTCTTTAGCAGCGTGGTATTCGGCATTTTCTTTTAAATCACCATGAGATCTCGCTTCAGAAATTGCAGCAACTATTTCTGGACGTTTTTTTTCTTTTAAAAAAATTAATTCCTCTTTTAAATTTTCTAAACCTATCAATGTTATTGGTTCTTTATCCATTTTAACTCCATTTAGCTATTGGCGGTAAAGACATCATGATACCCTCAATGTTGCCACCTGTTTGTAAACCAAATTTAGTTCCTCTATCATACAATAAATTAAATTCTGCATATCTACCTCTTTTAATATACTGTAAATTTTTTTCCTTAGTAGTCCATTTTTTTTTATATTTTTTATTTATAATTTTGTTAAATAACGTTTGAAATGTAACACCAACATCTCTTGTAAATTTAAAATCTTTTTCAAAGTTATCTTTTTTATAATCAAAAAAAATTCCACCAATGCCTCTCGTTTCTTTTCTATGAGGTAAATAAAAATATTCATCACACCATTTTTTATATTTTTTATAATAATTCTTATTATGGCGATTACACATTTTTTTTAATGTTTCGTGAAATTCTTTTTTTTCTTTTGCATCTTTAATTGCTGGGGTAACATCTATACCACCACCAAACCACTCGTGTGTAGTACAAATATATCTTGTATTAAAATGCATTGCAGGTATATGAGGGTTTTTCATATGCATAACAATTGATATACCTGATGCCCAAAATCTTGGATTTTTTGCAGCTCCAGGAATATTTTTTCTAAATTTATTGGGAAATACTCCTTCTACTTTAGAAAAGTTAACACCTACTTTTTCAAAAATTTTTCCATTCTCTAAAATTTTAAATTCCCCTCCGCCTTCATCTTTTTTTTTATTTTTTTCCCATACTTTAGATTTAAATTTGACTTTATTTTTCTCTATTTTTAATATGTCTTCGCAAATCGCATTTTGAAGTAATTTAAACCAATTACTTGTAATATTTTTTTTAATTTCTAAATTCATTTTTAAAATAATCTATTTTGTTTAAAACTTTCAGCTAAAATAATTGCTACAGACGAGGCCACATTTAAAGATCTTTTTTTTTCTCTCATGGGTATTTTTAGTCGATAATTTATTAATTTGTGTATTTTATCTGGGACTCCGGCACTTTCACGACCAAATAAAATAGTATCATTTATTTTAAATTTAAATTTTGTATATGACTTAGATGCTTTTGTAGTCATTAATATTATTCTTTGATTCTTTTTTTTTTTAAAAAAGTAATCAAAACTTTCATAAATCTCAATCTCATCATTATCCATATAGTCCATAACAACTCTTTTAAATCTTTTGTCATTTAATAGGAATCCACAAGGTTCAATAATTTCTAATTTTGCACCTAAACATGAGCATGTTCTAATGATCGCAGCTGTATTTTGAGGAATATCAGGCTCATATAGGGCTATTTTGGGTCTGTTATTCATAGGACGTGTGTCATTTTTTTTTTGGAAAAAAAACTTTTTTCTTATATGAAATCATATATTAGATAACAATAACAAATAAAATTTAAGATGACAAAAAAATCTCCTAAAAGAAGAGAGTTTCTGTTTACAGCCTCATATGCAGTTGGAGCTGTGGGAGTAGGAGCTGTTGTTTGGCCTTTAATTGATCAAATGAACCCAGATGCTTCAGTGAAAGCTTTAGCAAGCACAGAGGTTGACGTTAGTTCAGTTGAGCCAGGAAAAACAATCACTGTTCTTTGGAGAGGAAAACCAGTTTTCATAAAAAGAAGAACGCCAGAAGAAATTCAAGAGGCAAGAAATGTAAAATTAGAGGATCTTCCTCATCCTGAAAAAGACGAAGATAGAGCGAAAAATCCTGAATGGTTAGTTATGCTAGGTATTTGTACTCATTTAGGATGTGTTCCTCTAAATGACAAAGGAGATTACAATGGATGGTTTTGTCCTTGTCATGGATCTCATTATGATACATCAGGTAGAATTAGAAAAGGTCCTGCACCAACAAATATGGAAGTTCCTAAATATGAATTTGTTAATAGTAATACAATTAAAATTGGATAATAAATAATTATGAGTGATCAAGAATATGTACCTAAATCAAAATTTGGAAAATGGTTTAATGATAGGTTGCCACTTCTTAGTCTTGCAAATCATTTAACAGATTATCCAACTCCAAAAAACTTAAATTATTGGTGGACTTTTGGTGGAATATTAACCTTCTGTTTGATTACGCAAATAGTAACTGGCTTGACTTTAGCAATGCATTATATTGCTCATTCAGATTTAGCCTTTGGCAGCGTTGAACATATAATGAGAGATGTAAACTATGGATGGTTAATAAGATATGTTCATGCAAATGGTGCCTCGATGTTTTTCCTTGCAGTTTATATTCACATTTTTAGAGCATTATATTATGGGTCTTACAAGGCGCCAAGAGAAGTAATTTGGATTATTGGAATGATTATATATTTTTTAATGATGGCTACAGCTTTTATGGGTTATGTACTTCCATGGGGACAAATGAGCTTTTGGGGAGCAACAGTAATTACAAATTTATTTAGTGCAATTCCTTTTGTGGGAGAAGGTATAGTATCTTGGTTGTGGGGAGGTTTTGCAGTAGATAATCCAACTTTAACAAGATTTTATAGTTTACATTATTTATTACCCTTTTTAATTCTTGGGTTAGTAGTTCTTCACATTTGGGCATTACATGTACCTGGCAATAATAATCCTATCGGAATTAATATAAAAAAACCATCAAAAGATACAGTGCCATTTCATCCCTATATCGTAATTAAAGATGCTTTTGCATTATTAATGTTTTTAATTGTATTTGCATTTTTTGTCTTTTATTCACCAAATATTTTAGGACATGCAGACAATTATATTGAAGCTAATCCGATGGTAACACCTGCTCATATTGTTCCTGAATGGTACTTGCTACCTTTTTATGCAATCTTGAGGTCTGTGCCAGATAAATTATTTGGCGTTATTGCAATGTTTGCAGCAATTTTTGTATTAGTAATTTTACCATGGTTAGATACTTCAAAAATTAGATCTGCTGTTTTTAGACCTTTATACAAACAGTTTTATTGGATCTTGGTCATAGATGTTTTAGTTTTAGGTTATGTGGGCGCGATGCCTGCTGAAGGACTTTATTTGTTGATAGCAAGAGTAGCAACAGCGTATTACTTTCTACACTTTTTGATTATTTTGCCAGTTTTAGGTTATAAAGAAAAGACTATACCTTTACCATTAAGCATTACTGAACCAGTTCTTGGTGGTTTTCCAAATCCCTCAACTGTTAAAAAAAAAGAAAGTCTAAATTAATCTAGTGAAAAATTTTTTTAAAATAATATATTTATTTTCTTTAATTATAATTGGAGCATCTCAAGTAAATTCTGCAGAAAAAGTAGAATTTTTAAAAACAGATTGGAGCTTTAAAGGTTTATTTGGAAAATTTGATAGAGGATCTCTACAAAGAGGATATCAAGTTTACACCGAAGTTTGTGCTTCATGTCACTCAATGAAATATCTAAGCTATAGAAATTTGAGTGAAAAAGGTGGGCCAGAGTTTTCTATTGATCAAGCAAAAGCAATAGCAGCAAGTTTTGATATTACTGATGGTCCTAATGAGGACGGTGAAATGTTTACAAGACCCGGCAAATTGTCTGATAAATTTGCTATGCCATATGCAAATGAAAAAGAAGCTCAGGCAGCAAATGGTGGTGCTTATCCTCCTGATATGTCAGTTTTAGCAAAAGCCAGAGGCGGGGGAGTTGATTATCTTTATTCAGTTCTTTTAGGATATGAAGATCCACCCAGTGGAATTACTTTAGATGATGGCGTTTATTACAATAAATACATGTATGGAAATAATATAAAAATGGCAAAACCTCTTGATGACGGTTTGGTAGAATACTCTGATGGAACAGAAGCAACTGAAGAACAAATGGCAAAAGATGTAGTAACTTTTTTGATGTGGGCGGCTGAGCCACATTTAGAAACAAGACACAGAATGGGTTTCAAAGCAATTGTATATTTAATTATTCTATCTATTTTAGTGTATTTTAGTATGAAGAAAATTTGGTCACGTATTGAATCTGAAGTTTAATATATCACCATCTTTAACTATGTAATCTTTTCCTTCAAGTCTCATTTTTCCATTCGCTTTCGCGTTTGTCCAGCCGTCGTAGGCTATAAAATCTTTATAAGCTATTGTTTCTGCTCTTATAAATCCTTTTTCAAAATCAGTATGAATTTCCCCAGCTGCTTTTGGAGCGGTGCAATTTTTTTCAATTGTCCAAGCTCTAGTTTCTTCAGGTCCTGATGTAAAATAAGTATCAAGTTCCAAAATATTGTATCCTTTTTGAATTAACATATTTAATCCAGTTTTTTTTAATCCAATCATTTCCATATAATTAACTCTTTCATCATTTTCTAATTGATTTATTTGATTTTCGATATCAGCTGAAATGATTAATGTGTTTTTTTCTCCAAATTTAGCTATGAAATTTTCAGTATATTTATTACCATTTTTAATACTTGCTTCGTCTACATTACACACAAATATTTTTGGTTTTAATGATAATAAGCCACTTTGATTAATAATTTTTTTTTCAAATTGATCATAAATAATATTTAGATCTTTGGATTTATTTATACATTCTGAAGCAATATCTAATATCTTTAATTGTTTTTCATCTATATTTTTTTTATTATTTTTTTCTAATCTTTTTTGAATTGATTCAAGATCTGCCAACATCATTTCAGTTTCTATTATTTCTAAGTCTCTTATGGGATCTATTGAGGAGTTTACGTTTTGAATATCATCAGAGTCAAAGCATCTTATCATATGAATTACAGCATCGACTTCTCGTATATGAGATAGAAATTTATTTCCTAAACCTTCTCCTTTTGATGCTCCTTCAACAAGGCCTGCAATATCTACAAACTCAATAGTAGTATTTATTTTTTTTTTTGATTTTGATATTTCTACTAATTTATCTAATCTTTCATCAGGAACTAGAACTACACCGACATTAGGTTCAATTGTGCAGAAAGGAAAGTTTGCTGCTTGAGCTTTGTTAGAATTGGTAAGCGCATTAAATAAAGTTGATTTACCAACGTTTGGTAAACCAACAATACCACATTTAAAACTCATTATTTATTATTTACAGTACTCGAGAATAGATCTAATTTTTTATTAATCAATATAGGTATGGAGTCAATAATATTATCTGTAATTTTTTTAAGTTGTAACATTTCATCCTCATCAAAATCTTTTAATACATGATCAGTAACTTCAGTATTAGTTTTTGGTCTTCCAATACCAATTCTTACTCTTGAATAGTCCTTTCCGATAAATTTATCTATAGACTCAATTCCATTATGTCCAGCACTAGAACCTCCAAATTTAGCTTTTATTTTTCCAAACTCAATATCTAAATCATCATGAAAAACAATTACGTCCTCTGCATTGATTTTAAAGTATTCAATTAATTCTCTAATACAAATTCCTGAATTATTCATAAAAGTTAAAGGTTTTATAGCATAAACTTTTTTATTATTAACATTTCCAGTTGTTAAAAGTCCTTTAAATTTTGGTTTTTGTTTTGATAACCCAAATTTTTTATTTAGAGCATCAATTAGTTTAAAACCAATATTGTGTCTGTTATTTTCACTATTGGGAGTTGGATTTCCTAAACCTACGAATAAAAGCATAATTTTTTTAGATCGGGACTCGAAATTTTCACTATGATTTGATTATTTTTTTTCAGGAGGGGCTTTTTTTTCTGTAGAAGCTTTTTTGTCATCACCCTCTTTTTTATCACCCTCTTTTTTATCTCCATCAGCTGCTGCTTTTTTATCTCCATCAGCTGCTGCTTCCTTACCTTCTTCTCCAGCGGCTTCTTCGCCTTCGGCTGTTTCAGTCTCTGCAGCTGGTTTTTCTGGTTCTTTCATAACTGTAGGAGCGGCTAATGTTGCAATCACAAAGTCTCTTCCTATAATTGTTGGAGTTACATCTTCTTCTAATTTAACAGATGATATCTTAAAACTTTCTCCAATATCAACTCCGTCTAGGTCTATCACAATTTCTTTTGGAGTTTTTTCACTTGGACATTTTAATTCAATTTTTCTTCTAACTATATTAAGAACTCCACCTCTTTTTAAACCTGGAGATTTTTCTTGATTTATAAATTTTACCGGTACGTCTATTTTAATTTTTACTCCAGGAACCACTCTAAGAAAATCAATATGAGTTGGTTCATCCGTTATAACATTGTATTTGATTTCTTTTGGTAGAACATTTTGAGATTTTCCATCTAAATCTAGAGTTATAATATTTGATAAAAAATTTTCTTTTTCAATTAAAGATTTAAGAGTTTTTTTTAATACAGAAACTTTTTGATTTTCTTCTTTTCCACCATAAATTATAGCTGGAATGTTTCCTGCTAGTCTCAGAGATTTTACCTCTCCTTTTGATTTGGTATTTCTTGTGTTTACTTTTAGAGAATTCATAAAACACAGGTTTTTAACCCATGTTGATAAATAATCAAGGTAATTATTTAAATAAATCTGACACGGAATTTGAATTAGAAATTCTTTTTATTGCCTCTCCCATAAGGCCAGAAATAGGTAAAACTTCTATATTTTTAACATTTTTAGTTTTTTCACCATTATCAATCGTATCTGTAATTACTAATTTTTTTATTACTGAATTTTTTATTTTTTTGACTGCTTCTCCACTTAAAACACCATGGGTAATATAAACATAAACTTCTTTAGCACCTTTCTCTTTTAGTGCTTTAGCTGCATTTACTATTGTTCCACCTGAGTCAATTATATCATCTACAACAATACAAGTTTGGTCTTTCACATCTCCAATAACATTCATAACTTTTGATTTACCAGGTTTTGGTCTTCTTTTATCTACAATTGCAAGACCAGCATTCAAAAGTTTACCAAGTGCTCTAGCTCTTTCTGTTCCACCTACATCAGGTGCAACACAAATAATTTTATTACTTTTAATTTTCTTTTTGACATGTCTTGCAAATATTGGAGTAGCGAAAAGGTTATCTACTGGAATATCAAAAAATCCTTGAATTTGTCCCGCGTGTAAATCAACTGTCACAACTCTATCTGCTCCAGCCTTTGTAATTAAATTTGAAACAAGTTTGGCTGATATAGATGTTCTTGGGACAACTTTTCTATCTTGTCTAGCATATCCAAAATATGGAATGACTGCAGTTATATTTTTTGCAGAAGATCTTTTTAAAGCATCAATACATAATAGCAATTCCATTAAATTATCATTTGCTGGAGATGAAATAGATTGAATAATAAAAATACTATTTCCTCTAATATTTTCATTTATTTCGACATAAAGTTCCCCATCTGAAAATTTTTTTATACTTGAGTTTACAAGTTTAGACTTTAAATATTTTGCAATATTTTTACTCAGAACTTTATTGCTATTTCCAGTTAATAGTTTCATTGAAAAAGTTTAATTAATCATAATTATTGAAATATTTCTACCATAATCATCGTGTTTTAATCCTAAAGATCGTCTAGCACTAAAAAAATTATTTTTTTCATCAAAAGTATCAATATTTATCATGTCAATTTTTGTAATTTTGTTTGATTTAAGTTGAGATTTGACAAAATTAGGTAAATCAAAAAAAATAGTGTTTCTTTTATTTTTAAAAAAAATCTTATTCTTTCTATCTTTTTTTATAAATTTTTTTTTAAAATCATCTTTTACATTATAACTTTTTTGCTTAATACAAGGTCCAATCGCAGCAGTAATTTGGTTTTTTTTACAACCATTTTTTAACATAAAATTTATAACTTTGTTTATTATTCCCTTAAAAGCTCCCTTCCATCCAGCATGAATTGCAGCAATCATTTTTTTATTATTATCAAACAAAAGTATTGGGACACAATCTGCTGTCAAAACTGCAATTGGAAGCTTCTCTTGATTTGTTATTATAGCATCAGCTTTAATTCTCTTTTTGTAAAATTTTATATTTTTATTTATAAAAACAAACTTATTACTATGAACTTGGTGAATTAAAAAAATATCTTTTGCCTTTTTACTAATTTTATTTTTTACAATTTTTAAGTTTTTTTTTACTTTATTCTTATCATCTTTTGAGCCAATTCCACAATTTAGACTTTTATAAATACCATTTGATTTACCTCCGTTTCTATTGAAAAAACCATGACTAATTTTTTTTTGTTTTGATAGTTTTTTAGAGGTAATCAATCTCAGAATCCAAGTTTAAATTTATTTTTTTTATTTTTTATTAACATTACTTTAAATAAATTTCCCATCTGTCTTTCATCTATTAGTCTGTTCAGTCGGTAATAAATATCTGCCTTTTTTATAAAATTATGATTTTTGGATATAATTTCTGCTCTTTGTTTTATTCCCATTTTGATTAAAAATTCTTTTTGAGTCGTTAAATTGTTTTCTAAACTACCCATTTGCTTTATTAATTTTTTTAAGAGTTCAAAACTTATATTGTGAGTAATGTCTACATTTCCGATATTACTTAGAATATTGGCAAATTTATGATTTGAAATTGCTTGTAAGGTATTTTTCATTTTTTTGTGAGTATATCCGTAGTCTATAAGCAATAAACCTCCATTATTCTTTTTAATTATTTTAGATATTTCTTTTAAATAATAATGACCAAGTTCAGAATATTCTATAAAATTTTGATTTTGAGATATCTTGAAATTTAATTTTTTTTCAATTTTTTTTATATCAACTTTTCTTTCAAAAAATTTAGCTTTTTTTGAGTCAACTAAATTTACAAACTTTTCAAACCACAAGTCCCCTTTTTTTTCAAACTGTTTAATTGGAACTGAGTCAAAAAACTCATTTGCAATAAATACACTAGGTTTTTTTTTTATTTTGCTAATATTAGATAGCCAAACTATTTTTTTTTTGATTAATTTTTTTTTTTGAATTTTAATTAATGATGGACTTTTTTCGTGTATAATAAAATTACATGCTTTTAAAAAAACAGGAAAATTTTTAAAGCTTTCAATAAGAACTTTCATCATCTCACCATTACCTGCTCCTAATTCAATCAAATTAAATTTCTTTGGAGATCCTAGGCTTTGCCAAAAACTTAAAATCCAAATTGCAATCATCTCAGAAAAAAGTCTCGAAATATTAGGAGCAGTTATGAAATCGCCTTTTGCACCAAAAGGATTTTTTTTCATGTAGTATCCAGATTTATTATTATAAAGAGAAAAATTTATAAATTTATCTAGAGGTAGATTACGTCTCTTTTTTAATTTCATATTTTTTAATAGTTAAATAAATACCAATTAATAAAAATAGGAAACTTATGATTTGTCCCATTGTTAAGTCTAAAAACAAATAGCCTAATTGTTCATCTGGCACTCTAAAAAATTCAATAATGAATCTGAAAAAAGAATAAAAAATTAAAAATAAACCAGATATAAAACCTGGAGTTTTCATACAACCTTTATTTCTAAAATATAGTAAAATCAGAAATAATACTAATCCTTCTAAAATTGCCTCATATAATTGTGAAGGATGTCGGTATATATTATCTATTTGTATAAATTTCACTGCCCAAGGAACGCTCGTTTCTATTCCATATAACTCAGAATTTATAAAGTTTGCTATTCTTCCAAAAAAAATTCCTATTGGCGCTACTATTGAAACTATATCTAAATATTTAAAAGTATTATGATTATTTTTTTTTGCGAACCAAATACTAAAAACAATTATTCCTATTAAGCCACCATGGAATGACATCCCACCTTGCCAAATTTTAAATATATCAAATATGTTATTTAAGTAATAATTAAAGTTATAAAAAAATACGTAACCTAATCTTCCTCCAATAATTATACCTAAGATAATATAAGTTATATAATCATCAAATTTTTCATTTATTTTAGAGTCTGTAATGAAAATTTTTTTACTTAAAAACCAACCAATAATTATGCCAAAAATATAGGCTAAAGAATACCATTTTATTTCTATTGAAAAAATTTGTAAAGCAACTGGGTCAAAATTATTAATAAACATTTTTAAAAAAATACTTATAAAGTATATTAAACTTATAAATGAATATATGACAAAATCAAAATTTGTAATTGATAAATTAGCCAACTTATTGGAACAAGGACTAATCTCTTATAGAGATTTAAGTTCTGAGATTTTAAACATTCTTAGATCAAAAAGAGATGAAATAGTATTTAAAATGAAATTAACAAGCAAAGAAGAGCATGAGATTTTAATTAAAAGAGTAGAAAACTTAGAAAAAAAAATTACAAAATTAGAAAAAAAAAATTCAAATAAAAAACCTACAAAGGTAAAAAAATCTTGACTCTAAGTCCTTTTAATGGAGATTTATCTAACAAAATGTTCCCTCCGTGCGATTTAATTATATCTGATGTAATTGATAAACCAAGGCCAACACTTGACTTTGAGTCACCTCGACTTTTATCAATTTTATAAAAAGGTTTAAAAACATTGTTAAATTCTTTTTCAGGTATTCCAGGACCATCATCATCAATCATAATTAAAATACTATTATTCTTTTTAGTTAATTCTAGGTTTATTTTTTCTGCATATTTAATCGAATTTCCTATTATATTTTCAAGAGATCT
This sequence comes from uncultured Pelagibacteraceae bacterium, assembly GCA_902552705.1. Lineage (GTDB taxonomy): Bacteria > Pseudomonadota > Alphaproteobacteria > Pelagibacterales > Pelagibacteraceae > Pelagibacter. The sequence continues at coordinate 15,023 of CACDHZ010000005.1, read as the reverse complement.
TTTTATTAAATTTTTTTTACCATTCATATAAACTCTTGGGGGTACTTCTTTTGAAATGTTAATATTATCAAATTTATCAATTAGGTCTTTTATTAATTGAGAAACATCAAATGTTTCACTTTTTTCTAAATAAGTTGAACTTGTGAACTGCAGATATTCATTTAGCATATTTTCCATTTCATCTATATCTGAAGACATCTTTTCTGATAATTCTTTATCTTTGATAAATGAAAGTTGAAGCTTTAATCTTGTTAGTGGTGTTCTTAAATCATGACTTATTCCTGATAACATTTCAGATCTTTGATTGAGATGTCTAAGAATTCTTTTTCTCATTTTATCAAATTCTAGACCTGCCTGTCTAATTTCTAATGCACCGGAAGGCCTATATTCATCGATATTTTCACCTCTACCAAATTTTTCTGCAGCTTTAGCAAGATTAACTATTGGTCTTGTTTGATTTTTTAAAAATATAATAGCTATGGATATCATTAGTAATGCTGGAAGAGTTATCCAAAGTGCGAACATTCTTGCAGAACTGCTAGTTACTCTATCTTTAGGAATAAAAAATTCAAAATAACCATTTTTATATTTAATATCTATATGAATAAGCTCTTTGTATGATGTTGTGCTAAACCAATAATTTCCATTACCAATTTTTGACTTCAGTTCCCTCCTTAGTGTTCTGTCAATTGGGCTAAACCATCTTTCTTTTATTTCTTTATCAAAAGGTGCATTGTCTTTAAATTCAACATTTAGATCTAGATAAATTGAAAAAAGACCAGACAAATCATTATTGTTATATGCACTATTATCATAAGCAGTAATAAATGTTTTTATTTCACCAACTAACGCTCTAGTCATACCTTTATTTGTTTTAATCCAGAGGCTATCAAAAAAAACAATAGTTATAATTAATTGTATAACAATAATTGGAACAGCTACTATTAATAAAGCTCTATAAAATAATCTCTTAGGTAAAAGATTTTTAATAAATTTATTCAATCCATAATACATAGCCCATACCTCTTAAAGTTTGTAAATATTTTGGATTTTTTGGATCAGTTTCAATTTTTTTTCTTAATCTCGTAATTATAACATCTATTGATCTCTCTTTGTCAAGATCAATTAAATTTCCAATATTTTCTCTTGTAAATGTTTTGCCTGGATTATTAATCATTTTTTCTAAGATAATTTTTTCAGTATTATTTATTTTAAATTCATTTTTATTTTTAATTATCAAAAGTTTATTAAGATCAATTTTAATATTATCAAATTCAATAATTCTTTTTTGATCACTTTTTTTTGTTTTATCTAAAATATTTTTTATTCTAAGTGTTAATTCTTTTGGTTCAAAAGGTTTTGGTAAATAATCATCAGCTCCAATCTCTAATCCACTAACTCTATCTTCTGCCTCTCCTTTAGCAGTTAATAATATTATAGGAGTATCAATTTTTGATTTGTTATCTTTGATAAAATCTAACCCACTTTTTCCTTTCATCATTACATCTAGAACAATTAAATCAAATTTAATAACTTCAACTTTTTTTTCAGCATTTTCTGCACTGTCTGATGTGGTCACTAAAAAATTGTTTTCATTCAGGTATTGTTTAACTAATGACCTAATTCCATCGTCATCATCAACTACCAAAATATGTGCTATAAAATTATCCATTTATTATTTTTTTTAAAACACTGTCAAAGTTTAAAACTTGCTCAGAACTTGAGTTTAAAAGTGCATTATAAATCCTTTTTTTTTGAGTTGCGAAAACTTCATCAAAAATTTTTTTACCTTTATCGTTTAAGAAAACATGTTTTATTCTAGTATCTTGCTGATCTTTTTTAAAAAAAATCACATCGAGCTTGATTAAGTCTTTTAAAACTCTATTTAAACTTTGTTTAGTAATTTTTAACTTTTTAAGCAATTCCGATATTGTAATTCCTTCGTACATTGAAAGTAGATGCAACACTTTATGATGTGCAATTCCAATAGTATATTTGTCTAAAGTTTTTTTGGCATCACTAAAGGATTCTCTATAACTAGTGAAAAGTTTTTCAATCAATTGCTTTAATTGAGCATCTTTTAAATATAAAAGTTCTTTCATTATGGGTAAGTTATATTGACATATTATAGATACAAAGATAATTTTGAAATAAAATTAAATTTATTTCACTAATGATACCCTACGATAAAAGATCAGGCAAAATTTGGTATAATAACGAACTTGTTGATTGGAGTGATGCTAAGATACATATTCTGAGCCATGGTCTTCATTATGCAAGCTGTGTTTTTGAAGGAGAGAGGGTATACGATGGTCTAATTTTTAAACTTGAGGAACATACTGCTAGACTTTTTCACTCAGCAAAAAGAATGGGTATAACAGTTCCATACACTGAAGAAGAAATAAATATTGCGAGTAAAAAAATAATATCAGTTCAAAATGTAACTAACGGATATGTTAGGCCAATTATTTGGAGAGGCAGTGAGATGATGGCAATTTCTGCTCAACAAACAAAAACTCATGTTGCTATAGCTACTTGGGAATGGGGCTCTTATTTTGATCCTAAGTTAAAAATAGAAGGAATTAAATTAAATGTCTCAAAATGGAGAAGACCCGCTCCTAATACAATACCTTGGGACACTAAAGCCTCAGGTCTTTATATGATTTGTACATTGTCAAAGCATGAAGCAGAACAACAAGGTTATGCCGATTCACTAATGTTAGACTATGAGGGAAATGTAGCTGAAGCTACAGGAGCCAATATTTTTTTTATAGATAAAAATGGAGAGTTACATACTCCGATTCCTGACTCTTTTTTAGATGGAATTACCAGAAGAACTGTCATTGAGATAGCAAAGTCCAAAAATATAAAAGTAAATGAAAGAAAAATAAACCCAGACGAATTAAAAAATTTCGAAGGTTGTTTTCTAACTGGAACAGCAGCAGAAGTAACACCTGTATCTTGTATAGCCAATCATCAATTCAAAGTTTCTAAAATGATAATTGATTTAAATGAAAGCTATCAAGCTTTGGTAAGAAAAAAAAAAGCAGCTTAATTTTTGTTATCTTCGGAAATTGCATGGTCAATTCCTTTTCGCATGTATTCATATCCAGTGAATAAAGTTAATGCTGCAGATAACCAAAGTAGAATAATGCCAATAGTTTGAGCATTATAGTCTTGAAAATTTATTATTTTGTTACCAGTTTCACCAGAGAGCAAAAGAGCAATTGAAACCATCTGTAAAACTGTTTTTAATTTTGCTAGATTAGAGACAGGAAGTTTTATTTTACCTTTAGCTAAAAATTCTCTTAATCCTGAAATTAATATTTCTCTCGTTAAGATTATTATTGCAGCAATCACTTCATATTGTCTTATAGTGCCATCCATAACCAATAGAATAAGTGCTGTTGCTACTATTATTTTATCTGCGATTGGATCTAATAATTCGCCAAGTTTAGACTCTTCCCCAAGAAGTCTTGCCAACATACCATCTAAAAAGTCAGTAAAAGATGCAACAATAAATAATATTAGCGCAGTTAAATCTCCATAGAATCCCGGCAAGTAAAAAGCCAACACAAAAAAGGGAACTATCAAAATTCTCCCAACAGTTAATAAATTTGGTATTTTTTTTAGCATATTAATTTTTTATTCATGAAAGAAATTATATATCTTTTTTGCAACTTTTTCTTCAACACCTTCAACTGATTTAATTTCATCTAGGCTAGCAGACTCCACAGCTCTCGCAGAACCAAAATGATTTAAAAGAGCCTTCTTTCTAATAGCACCTATACCATCTATTTGGTCAAGCATAGACCTTGAAATACCTTTTTTTCTTTTAGCTCTATGAGCGCTTATTGCAAATCTATGAGCTTCATCTCGTATTCTTTGCAAAAAAAATAGGGTAGGATCATTTTTTGTGAATTTATAATCTTTTCCATTATGAAAAAAAGTCTCGTTACCACTATTTCTAAATTTACCTTTTGCTATTGCAACAATTGGTATATCGTGAAGACCCAATTCATTTAAAGTATCTCTTGCAACAGAATATTGACCTTTTCCTCCATCAACTAGAACTAAATCAGGAAAAGTAAGGTAATTATCTTTTTCTTGGACCGCTCTTTTAAACCTTCTATTTAATACTTCTCGCATCATTCCATAATCATCTTGTTCATTTTTTTTAAATTTAATATTGAATTTTCGATATCTTTTTTTTATAAAACCTTCATCACCATATGTAATTAAAGCTCCAACACTATTTGTGCCTTGAATATGACTATTATCATAAACCTCAATTAGATTTATATTGTTTTCAAAGTTAAATTTTTTTGCGACAGATTCAAATAGACCTTTATTGTTTTGGCTTTCATAAAGTTTCCTGTTTAAGCTATCTTTTGCATTTTTGACTGCTTGATGAATTACTTTTAGCTTTGATCCTTTTTTTGCAATTGAAATATTTATTTGTTTACCTTCTTTTTGAGAAAGAGTTTTTTCTATTAGAGCTTTTTCTTTAATTTCTTCTGACAAAATAATAGAAGAAGGCACACTTTTATTTTCATAAAATTGAGAAATAAAAGAATTTAATATATCACTTAACTTTTCGTCTGGATCATGTTTTGGAAAGAAAGCTTGATTTCCCCAATTCTGTTTTGATCTATAAAAGAAAACTTGAATGCAAGCTTTACCAGACTCTTTATAACCGGCAATTACATCTGCCTCAATTAGATTGGCCTCATTAACTCTTTGGGAAGACTGAATAATATTTAATGATTTTATTCTATCTCTTAAAATTACTGCTTTTTCAAAATTTAAATCATTACTAGCTTTTTCCATTTGTTCAGATAGACTTTTTTGAATTTTTCTTGATTTACCAGAAACAAATTCTATAGCGTCCTCTACAGTTTTTTTATATTCATCCTTTTCAATATAATCTACGCATGGACCAGAACACCTTTTAATTTGATATAATATACATGGACGTTCTCTGTTTTTAAAAACTGTATCATCACAAACTCTTAAGTGAAAAATTTTTTGAATCATTTTAATTGTCCAGTTAGCAGATCCTGCTGAGGCAAAGGGACCAAAATAAAATCCTTCTTTAGTTTTTTTACCTCGATGTCTTTTAATTTGTGGCCACTTATCTTTACTACCTATAAAGATAAAAGGAAAAGATTTATCATCTCTTAAAAGAATATTAAATTTTGGTTTATTTTTTTTTATTAAGTTAGCTTCAAGAAGTAAAGCTTCACTCTCATTAGAAGTAGTTGTTATCTCAAGCTTTCTTGTTTGAGATAACATCCTCTCTGTTCTTATAATATGATTTTTTTCTGCTACATAACTTTTAAGTCTATTAGGAAGGTTCTTGGCTTTACCAACATAAAGAATTTCATTTTTATTATTAAGCATTCGGTAAACACCTGGTAGTTTAGGTATTAAAGGTAGTTGTTTTTTTATTACTTCCTTACCAATTTCAGAACTTATCATGACTTTTTTTTTTGGTAATTTGGATACCAACAGATGAACATTCTTTTAAAATTTCTAGTTTTTCAATTTTAAGCATTATTTTTGCAATTCTTTTGTCTTTAAATAACTCATCAAAGACAGCCTCAGCAAGAGACTCTAAAAAATTATAATGTTTCTTTTTTACCAGTTTTCTAATTAGTTTAACAACTGTACTATAATTAACGATAGATTTTATATCTTTGTCATTAGTTGGTTTTTTATCTTCATAATCAATTTCAAGACTGAACTTTACTTTTTGAGTTTTTTCTTTCTCATAGTCATAATAACCAAGTTTCAAATCTAAAATTAGTTCATTAATTAGAATTTTCTTTTCATAATTAAATAGGTTTTTAGATTTGTCTATTTTTATAACTTTAAAATTATTTTTTTTCATTCTTTACCCTTAATTATATCTGGTGTCTGCCAATTTAAGCTTTGACCACTATCTATTGCTAAAACTTGACCAGTAATAGAACTGTTTTTAATAAAAAAGTCAACTGCATTGCAAATCTCGTTTACATCAACTTGTTTTTTTAGTGGTGTAGCCAAATATTGATTTTTAAAATGCTTTTCTGATTGTCTTTTATTTTTGATTGTTGGTCCAGGAGCAATCCCATTAACTCGTATATTTGGAGATAGGCTCATTGCACTAGTTTTAGTAAGCGTATATAAACCTGTTTTACTTAATGTATATGAGAAGAAATACGGAGTTAATTTGAATATTCTCTGATCAATTATATTAATTATATTGTTGTTTTTACCTCTAATGTTCTTTGAAAATTCTTTTATTAAAAGTGCAGGGGCTTTTAGATTTGTTGAAATATGTTTTTCCCAGCTTTTAGAACTGAAATTTTCTAATTTATCGTTTTCAAACAATGAGGCATTATTTATTAAGCAATCAAAAAATTTCATTTTTGATTTTGAAAATTTGATTATTTTACTCACATCTTTCTCTTTACTCAAATCACCGCTTACTAAATAAACTGTTGCACCAAATGTTTGCAATTTTTTTTTTAAGATTTCTGCTTTAGATTTTGATTTATTAAAATGTATGACGATTTCTTTATTTGGAGCAGATAATTTTTCAGCTATAGCAGCACCAATCCTAGTTGCTCCTCCAGTAATTATTATTTTACGTGCTTCCATTTTTTATCTTTCTTCTTTGTAACTTTAGTGCCTGGCATACCCATAGTAGATCTTCCCTTTGGATAAAGTTTGTTTTTAACATCATACTGCCTTATTTTTGGGTTTAATGTAATTTCTAATTCAGTACTTTCTAATTTTCTTATTTCATCTCTTATTTTGGCTGCTTCTTCAAACTCTAGGTTTGAAGCTGCATCTTTCATTTTTTTACCAAGTGCTTTTAGATGTTTCTTAAGATTACCTCCAACATTAGAACCCTCACTAATTTTTACATAATCTTTTTCATACACACTTTCTAAAATATCGTTTATTTCTTTTTTAACAGTCTTTGCATTTATTTTGTGTTTTTTGTTATAAGCTAATTGAATTTTTCTTCTTCTTTCAGTTTCATCGATTGCTTTTTTAATACTCTTAGTTTCTTTATCAGCATAAAGAATAACTTTTCCGTCTACGTTTCTAGCAGCTCTTCCAATCGTTTGAATTAACGAAGTTTCAGATCTCAAAAAACCTTCTTTATCTGCATCTAAAATTCCAACTAAGGCACACTCTGGAATATCCAATCCCTCTCTTAACAAATTAATTCCAACAAGCACATCAAATACTCCCATTCTTAAATCTCTCATAATTTCTATCCGTTCAAGTGTGTCAATATCTGAATGAAGGTATCTTACTTTTACCCCATTTTCATGAAGATACTCGGTTAAATCTTCAGCCATCTTTTTTGTCAATGTTGTAACTAAAACCCTATGGTTATTCTCAATTACTTTTTTACATTCATGCATTAAATCATCCACTTGATTTTTTGCTGGTCTTACTTCGACAGGAGGATCAATTAATCCAGTTGGTCTTATCACTTGATCTATAAACTTACCTTTAGTTTGCTCAAGCTCCCATGGACCTGGTGTTGCAGAAACAAATACAGTTTGGGTTCTCATTAAATCCCACTCCTCAAACTTTAAAGGCCTGTTGTCCATACAAGATGGAAGTCTGAAACCATATTCAGCTAAAGTACTTTTTCTTGACCTATCCCCTTTGAACATTCCATTGAGTTGAGGAACTGTAACATGAGACTCATCAACAAAAACTAATGTATTATCTGGAAAATACTCAAAAAGGGTAGGAGGTGGTTCTCCAGGTTTTCGTCCTGATAAAAATCTAGAATAATTTTCAATTCCAGCACAAGATCCAGTGGCCTCTATCATCTCTAAATCAAATTTAGTTCTTTCCTCTAATCTTTGTGCCTCAAGTAATTTATTTTCAGCTTTATGTTTTTTTAAAGTTATTTCTAATTCTTTTCTTATATTAATTAATGCTTGTTCAATTGTTGGTTTTGGAGTGATATAATGACTATTAGCGTAAACCTTAACTAAACTTAAATCTCTTACTTTGTCTCCAGTAAGTGGATCAAACTCCTCTATTTGTTCAAGTTTATCTCCAAATAAACTTAAACGCCAAGCTCTATCTTCAAGATGAGACGGAAAAATTTCTAAATATTCTCCTCTAGCTCTAAAAGTTCCTCGATAAAAATTTTGATCATTTCGTTTATATTGTAAAGCAACCAAAGATCTTATTATTTGCTCTCTATTATACTCATAATTTTTTTGAAGAGTTAAAGTCATTTTACTATAAGCCTCTACTGATCCTAATCCATAAATACATGATACACTTGCAACAATTAAAACATCGTCCCTCTCAAGAAGAGATCTTGTAGCCGAATGTCTCATTCGATCTATTTGTTCATTAATAGAAGCTTCTTTTTCTATATAGGTGTCTGATCTAGGAACGTAAGCCTCTGGAGTATAGTAGTCGTAATAAGAAACAAAATATTCAACTGCATTATCGGGAAAGAAAGTTTTCATTTCACCATAAAGCTGCGCAGCTAGAGTTTTATTTGGAGCTAAAATTAAAGCTGGTCTATTGGTTGCTTCTATTACTTTTGCCATTGTAAAGGTTTTTCCTGAACCAGTAACTCCAAGCAATACTTGATTAAATTCCTCTTTATTTGCTCCATTAACCAATTTTTTAATTGCTTCTGGCTGATCGCCTGCAGGTTTAAAATCTGATTTAATTTTAAATTTTTTACCACCTTCAAGTTTTCCACTAATTTTTGGGTTTTTACTCTGAATATCTGTAATTAAATCTTGATAAGTATTTTCCATATATTAAAGAACGTAGTAGAATAAATTTATATTTCAATGAGCATAATATCAGACAGTTTAAAAAGAATTAAACCATCACCAACGATTGCTGTTACTCAAAAAGCGAGAGAACTGAGGGCTGCAGGAAAAGATGTGATTGGCTTAGGTGCTGGAGAGCCTGATTTTGATACTCCAGATAATATAAAAAATACTGCTATACAAGCTATTAGAGATGGAGACACAAAATATACTGCAGTTGATGGAACTCCTGCTTTAAAAAAAGCTATAATCGAGAAGTTTAAAAGAGAGAATAATTTAGACTTTAGTACTGATCAAATAACAGTTGGAACAGGAGGTAAGCAAGTTCTCTATAATACTTTTATGGCAACTTTAAATAAAGGTGATGAAGTAATTATACCTGCACCTTATTGGGTTTCATATCCTGATATGGTATTGTTGGCAGGTGGGAAACCAAAAATAATCAAATGTGATGAAAAAGATGGTTTTAAACTTACTGCACAAAAATTAAAAAAAGCTATTTCAAAAAAAACAAAATGGTTGATTTTAAATTCTCCATCAAATCCCACTGGCGCTGGTTATACAAGATATGAAATTGAAGATTTGGCTAAAGTTTTAATAAAAAATAAAAAAATTCATATTTTAAGTGATGATATATACGAACATATAAAATATGATAATTTTGATTTCTTTACTATTGCTCAAATTTCAAAATTAAAAGACAGAACTTTAACTATGAATGGAGTTAGTAAATCTTATGCAATGACTGGATGGAGAATTGGTTATGCGGCTGGCCCAAAAGATATTATTAAAGCAATAGGAAAAATTCAATCTCAATCAACTTCAAATCCATCTTCAGTGAGTCAAGCTGCAGCTGTAGAAGCTTTAAATGGACCACAAGATTTTATTCAAGAAAGATCAGATGCATTTAAAAAGCGGAGAGATTTTGTAGTAAAAAGCTTAAATAATATAAAGGGTATAAGTTGTTTAACTCCTAATGGTGCTTTTTATGTATTTCCAAGTTGTAAAGGTTTACTTAATAAAAAAACTAAGCTTAAAACAGATACTGATTTTGTTAAAAAATTATTAGAAGAGTCTAATGTTGCAGTTGTGCAAGGCTCAGCTTTTGGTTTAGAAGGTTATTTTAGAATTTCTTATGCAACTTCGATGGATAATTTAAAAAAAGCAATGGATAGAATAAAATCTTTTTGTGAAAGTTTATCCTAATTAGTGAGATAAAAATTTTTCAGCTTCAAGTGCTGCCATACAGCCCATACCCGCAGCAGTTACGGCCTGTCTAAAAATTTTATCTTTTACATCTCCTGCTGCAAAAACACCAGGTACATTTGTTTCTGTTGAATCTGGTTTGGTTGTTAAATAACCTTCTTTATCCATATCTAGTTGATTTTTAAATAATTGTGTTGCTGGGTCGTGACCGATAGCTATGAAAAGACCATCGATTTTTAATTCTTCTTTTTTATTTGTTTTCACATTTTTAATTTTTAATCCTTTTACATTTTTAGGATTATCATCTCCAATTACTTCATCTACAATACTGTCCCAAATAATTTCAATTTTTTTATTTGACATTAATTTACTTTGAAGCATTTTTTCAGCTCTTAAAGAATCTCTTCTATGTATTAATTTTACTTTCGAGGCAAATTTTGTAAGAAACATTGCTTCTTCAACAGCAGCGTTTCCACCACCTACTACTGCAACTGTTTTATCTTTGAAAAAAAATCCATCACATGTTGCGCATGCCGAAACACCAAAGCCTCGAAATTTTTGTTCAGAGTCAATATTTAACCATCTGGCTTGAGCTCCTGTTGAAATAATAATTGAATCAGCAGTATATTTTTGACCGCCATCACCAACAGCTTCAAAAGGTTTTGATTGCAAGTTAACCGAAGCAATATGATCTTCTATCATTTCAGTTCCTACAGCTTTTGCTTGGTCTCGCATTTGTTCCATCAACCAAGGTCCTTGAATTACTTCTGCGAACCCAGGATAGTTTTCAACATCAGTTGTGGTTGTTAATTGTCCACCGGGTTCTATTCCTGATACCATTATTGGTTTTAACATTGCTCTTGCAGCGTAAACAGCCGCAGTATATCCGGCAGGGCCAGATCCAATTATTAACACTTTTGTGTGTTTAGTTGGATTTTGAGTCATATCAAAGCTATATAGTTATTAATGAGTAAATTAAAAGGGTTATTATTGACTGAGGGAATGCATGGCATGATTAGCCAAGTTGAAGGTTTGGCTAAAGCTTTGGACATTGAGTTTACTCACCATAGAGTTGAACTAAACAATTTTTGGAAAATGATTCCTCCAAGTTTAACCCCTATTTCAAATTTTGTTTTCAAACAAATTAATGCTCAAGATTTTGATATTTTAATTTCTTGTGGAAGAAAAAGTGTAATCCCATCAATATATTTAAAAAAAAATTCAAAAAAAAAAGTTTTTAATATTCATATCCAAGACCCAAAGGTTGCATTGAATAATTTCGATATCGTAATAGCACCAGAGCACGATGGTCTTAATGGAAAAAACGTTATCACTTCAAAAGGTGCACTACATTATCTAACATTAAAAGAAATTAAAAATAATCATGATTATCTTCTTAATAAAATAGACAAAGATAAAGATTATTTGTTACTAATTTTAGGAGGTCCAAATAAGTATTACAATTATGATCATCAAAATTTAATAAATATTTTTAATAAAGTAAAAGTAATTTTAAATAATAACAACTTGAAGGCAATAATAATTCCTTCAATGAGAACACCTAAAAAAACAATTGATTTAGCTGATGAAAAAATGGGTAAAGAAAATCTTGTGATTAAAAGTGTTGATAAAAAAGCTTATCTTTCTGGATTATCGTTAGCAAATTATATTGTTGTAACTTGTGACTCTACATCTATGATATCTGAGGCGGCAATGACTGGAAAACCTATTTATGTAGCAGATTTACCAGCAAAAAGACAAGACCAAAGATTTAAGAAATTTAGAGAATTATTTAATAAATTAAATATAACAAAAAATTTAAATGAAAAACTTGAAATTTGGAACTATAAAAGCCTAGATGAAACGAGTAGAATAGCCAAATTAATCAAAAAGCAAATATCATAATGTCATTCCTAAACTCACTAGAAAAAAATTCAAAAAAATTTGAAAATCCTTTTACGCATTGGGAATTAAATCAACCTTTAACTAGAGAGCAAATTAGTGAAATTGTAAATGCTGATATAGCAAATCCAGTTGAACACAGTTTAAACTATGACGGGACAAGAGCTATTGATGGAGGTACACCTGAATTTAGAGAGGGTCTTTCACATGGTGGGAAAGCGCTAAAATTTAGATGTTTTATTACTAAAGAAAATTCTAATGAATTTCCTCAATTATTAAAACTTATTAAGGAATTACAGAGTAAAAAAACTCATGAAAAAATCTCAAAACTTGTTGGTAAAGATTTATCTAGCTCTTATGTAAGAGTTGAGGTTATTTGTGATAGACAAGGTTTCTGGTTAAAGCCACACTGTGACATTAAAGAAAAATTAATGTCATGTTTACTTTTTATAAATAAAACAAATGAAAGTGAAGACTTAGGAACAGACTTTTATGACAAAGATTTGAAAAAAGTTAAAACTATGCCTTATAAAGATAATTATGGATATTTCTTTACAAGTGGACCTAATACTTGGCATGGAATGGAAAAAAAAGAAATTGTTAAAGAAAGAAGATGTCTTCAAGTGAACTATGTTACCTTTAAAACTGATTGGAAAGTTGATTAAGTATCCTGGAGTGCCTTCACCTCTAATTTTTTTGTTTTAAGAGACTTTATAGCTTCAAGAAAAGAATAAGCTGTAGACATGTTGGTGCAGTATGGAATTTTATTTGCTAAAGTGCCTCTTCTCAAGGCTCTTGCATCGTTAATTCTATGTTCGCTATTTCCACCTCCGGTATTAATAACAAATGAGATTTTTTTTGAATTTAAAACATCAACTATATGAGGTCGACCACTGCTTACTTTATTAATAGTTTTACATTTAATTCCATTTTCAATTAAGATTTTAGCGGTACCTTTTGTCCCAGAAATGCTAAAACCAAGTTTTACTAATCTTTGTGCAATACCAACAATTTCTTGTTTGTGTGAGTCTTTTACAGATAAGAAAGCCATACCACTAATCGGAAGTGAATTTGATGAAGCAATTTGACTTTTAGCAATTGCCATTCCAAAGTCATTGTCAAATCCCATTACTTCTCCAGTAGATTTCATTTCAGGCCCTAAAAGAATGTCGCTATCTGGAAATTTATTAAAAGGAAACACGGCTTCTTTAACAGCAAATCTTTTATTTTTTTTGTATTTTAGTTTGTATTTTGAAAGCATTTCTCCTGCCATGATTTTTGAAGCAATTTTTGCAAGAGGAATTCCATTAGCTTTTGAAACAAAAGGAACAGTTCTACTTGCACGAGGATTTACTTCAATAACAAAAATTTCGTCTTTTTTAATTGCAAATTGAATATTTAAAAAACCTTTAACTTTTAATGCTAGAGCTAATTTTCTTGTTTGAATTTTTATTTCTTTTAAAATGTTATCTTTAATAGATACGGGAGGCAAACAACAAGCAGAGTCACCAGAATGAATTCCTGCTTCTTCAATATGCTGCATGATACCTGCAACATAAACATCTTTTCCATCGCATATAGCATCAACATCCACTTCCATTGCATTATCTATAAATTTATCAATTAAAATAGGATTTTTATCAGAAGCTTCAAAAGCTTGAGTAATAAATTTTTTTAATTGACTTTTATCATGTATGATTTCCATAGCTCTTCCTCCTAATACATACGAGGGACGAACAACTACTGGAAGACCAATTTTTTCTACAATATTTATTGCTTTGTTATATTTATCCGCAATTCCGCTTTGAGCTTGTTTTAGATTTAGTTTATTTAATAAATTTCGAAACCTGTCTCTGTCTTCAGCAAGGTCTATAGAGGAATATTGTGTACCAAGAATTGGTAATTTATTTTCATGTAAGAATTTAGCAAGCTTAATTGGAGTTTGTCCTCCAAATTGTGCTATTACACCAATTAGATTACCTTTGGATTTTTCTTTTAAAATTATATTTTGTACATACTCCCCAATTAAAGGTTCAAAATAAAGTCTATCACTTGTATCATAATCAGTAGAGACTGTTTCAGGATTACAATTAATCATTATGGTTTCGAATCCTGCCTCTTTCAAAGAAAAGCTAGCTTGACAACAGCAGTAATCAAATTCAATACCTTGGCCAATTCTGTTTGGCCCACCTCCAAGAATTATTATTTTTTTTCTACTACTAGGATCTGCTTCGCATTCAACATTTAATGAAAAATTACGTTGATAAGTAGAATACATATAAGGCGTAAAAGATTTAAATTCAGCCGCACAAGTATCTACCTTCTTGAAAACAGGTAATACTTTGAGAGCTATTCTTTTTCTTTTAACAATTTCTTCTTTTATTTTAGTAAGTTTTGATAACTTTTTATCTGAAAATCCAATTGATTTGATTCTATTAAATTCTATATAATTTTTTGGTAAACCTTTTTTTATTATTTTTTCCTCTTCTTCAACTAACTCTTTTATTTGTCTTAGAAACCATGGGTCTATTTTTGATAATTTATATATTATTTTTAATGAAATTTTTTTTCTTAATGCTTCAGCTACGAGCAGTAATTTGTTGGGTATATTTATTTTAAGTTGTTTTAAAATTTCATTCTTAGAATAATTAAAGATATTGTCTAATCCTGATAATCCAGTTTCTAGAGATACCAAGGCTTTTTGAAAGGATTCTTTAAAATTTCTTCCTATGGCCATCGCTTCACCAACTGATCTCATTGAAGTACCCAATATTGCTTTTGTATCTTGAAATTTTTCAAAGGTAAATCTTGGAATTTTTGTAACAACATAATCAATAGTTGGCTCAAAAGAAGCAGGAGTCACTTTTGTTATTTCATTTTGTAGCTCATCTAAAGTATACCCTATAGCTAGTTTTGCTGCGACTTTTGCTATTGGAAAACCAGTTGCCTTTGAAGCTAATGCTGAGGAACGCGACACCCGGGGATTCATCTCAATAATAACCATTCTCCCATTTTTTGGATTAATAGCAAATTGAACATTAGAGCCTCCGGTTTCAACTCCAATTTTTCTCAAGCAAGCGATGGAGGCATTTCTCA